>NZ_VISW01000002.1:0-186794 GCF_007827635.1 Micromonospora sp. CNZ296 | reverse complement strand
GCCCCCCCGCCCGCGGCGGGGGTCGCCGGGTGGGGCCCCCGGGCTGGGGCCCCGGCGGGCGGGGGGGCCCCCGCGGGGGGGGCCCCCCCCGGGCGGCCCCCCCCCCGCCCCCGGGGGGGGCCCCCGCGACTGTGTCAGGCGGTGAAGGCCGCCAGGGCCGCCCGCAGGTCGACCGGCGGATCGACGGGAACCGGCCCGGCCGGGGTGGGGCGCAGACAGGCCACCGTCTGCCGGCCCCGGGCCACCTCCCGCCCCGCCCGGAGGAACTCGAAGTGCATGCTCAGCCGGTGGCCCTCCCGGCCGTCGGCGCTCATCCGCACCTCGATCTCCTCCAGGCCGAAGCACTCCTCGTAGTAGTCCATCGCGCACGACACTGTCACCAGCGTCAGCTCACCTCGACGGAGCTGGTCCAGGACGGCCGGTGCGTGGTCGGCGAGGAAGCGCTCCCGGCAGTGCCCCTGCCAGTGCAGGAAGTGGGCGAAGTAGACGTTGCCCACCATGTTGGTCTCGTCCAGGGTGACCACGTGCCGGTAGACGTACCAGCCGGTCATGACGCCACCGGCCGGGTCGCCACCGCCACGGCCACCCGCGTCGCCCCGTCGGCCCAGGCCGGCACTGTCACCACGGTCAGGTCCCGGCCGGTCGAGACGAGCAGGCCGTCCGGCTCCGGCTCCCCGTGCGCCAGCACCTGGTCCGGGTCGGCGCCGAGCTTGACCAGCGCCTCGCGGGCGGCCCACAGCCGGGTGGCGGCCACCGCCGGGTCGTCACCGGTCCGCCGGCCGAGCTCCTCGGCGCTCGCCCGCGCGCCGTCGTCCAGCAACCCGGCCGGAGGCCGGTCGGTCACCGGTTCCCAGTCCACCCCGACCGGACGATCGGCCAGCGCGACGAGCACCTGCCCGTCGGCGTAGCTCGCCGAGGCGTACCGGCCCGGCACGTGGAGCGCGCCGGACGGCTGGTGGTCCACGTCCGCCTCGGGCACGGCGAGATGCCGGGCCAGCAGCCGGCGGGCGCCGTCCGCCTCGCGCCGGCCGGGCCCCACCACGAGTTCGACCGCGTCGACCGCACCGGCCTCGATCAGCCGGCGGGTCAGCCACGGGCCCACCAGCTCCGCGCCGAGCCGGCCGCCGGACCTGGCCACCGCGAACTCCCGGTTGTCGCCGACCGCCCGCAGCCGTAGACCCCGCCAACGGGCCACCGGTACGCCGGCGTGCGCGACGTCCACGTCGAAGACGTACTCGTCGGCACTGTGCCGCACCTCCCGGGCCTCGACGGTGAGCCGCCCCCGCAGCGGCCGCCAGACGACCACCTCCGCCGCGCCCACCGGCAGCACCCTGCGGTGCGGCGCGCAGGCGAGCAGCGCGTGGATCGCCGCGTCGTGCCCTCCCGGGCTGCCCAGCAGCAGCTCCTGCCCGAGGAAGGAGGCGAACCAGCGGTCCCGGTCGTCGGCGTCGACGGTGGCGCGCACCGCGAACGCCGAGACCGGTCCGGCGTGCGTCAGGCGGCGCATCCGTCCCTCGTGGAAGAGCACCGGGCCGTACCACGGATGCGGGGTGGTGGCCTCCCGCCCGCTGTCCACGGGTGACTCCGGCCGGTGCGCGGCGTCGTCCGCCGTGGCGGCGGCGGCCGGCGGTGCCGGCGGGTCGGTGACCGTCCCGGCGAACCGGTCCGTGGCGAAGCCGTCGGTGTCCGCGCGGATCGCCACCGCCACGTCCCCGCCGGTCTCCGCGGCCAGTGCCGCCACCCGGATCCGCCTCGTCCGGCGCTCGGGGACGTCGATCGGCGCGGCGAAGCTCGCGTCGCGGACCGCCCAGCCGGCCCGGCTTCCGGTGGTCAACGCCGCCACCTGCACCATCGCCTCCAGTCCGAGCACGGCGGGCAGCAGCGGCGCGTCGCCGACCCGGTGCTCCCGCAGGTACGGGTCCGCCCCGACGGACAACTCCGCCTCGGTCACCGTGGCGACCTGCCCGACCCGGCCGATCACCGACTCGGCGAAGCGCAGCCGGCCCGGCTCGGGGGTGCCGGGCGCGGGCGCCGGGCTCAGGGTGCCGGACTCGGGGAAGGCAGCAGTGCAGAGCACTGTCACCGGAGCGGTCGGATCGGTGAGGATCCGCCACAGCGCCCCGACGCCGTCGTCGGGCGCGATCCCGGCCACCCCCCGGCGGCGCAGCGAGTCGAGCACGTCGAGCCGCACCCCCATGCCGATCCCGGACCAGACCGACCACTCGACGAGGTGCACCCGGGTCTCCGGGTGATCGCCGGCCCACCGTTCCACGTCGTGCCGCAGCCACTCGTTACCGATGCAGTAGGCGGCCTGCCCGGCGAGCCCCTGCCGGCCGATGATGGAACCGAACGCGAGCACCAGCCGCAGGTCCGGTCCGACCGCGTCGAGCACCGACCGGAGTCCGGTCACCTTCCCGCCCAGGTGCTCGCGGAGGTCCCCGGCAGTGACGTCGGTCAGCTGGGCCGGCCGGTTGATCCCCGCCCCGTGCACCACCGCCCGGACCGGACCCAGCCGGCCGGCGCCGAGCACCTCCCGTACCGCGTCGGGATCGGTCAGGTCGACCCGCTCGTAGCGCAACCGGTCGTCGCCGAGGACCGTGCGTAGCCGGCGCAGCGCCTCCCCGGTCTCGGCGTCCTCGGCGGGACGCCGGCCGAGGACCACCAGCCGGCATCCGGTCCGCTCGGCGACGGCCGCCGCGGCGAAGGCGGTGATTCCGGTGGCGCCACCGGTGACGACGCAGACGTCGCCGGGCCCCAGCGGCACCTCCCGGGTCTCCTCGGCGGGCCGGTGCACGGAGGTCACCAGCCGCTGGACGCCACCGGGCCCGGCCCGCAGTTCCGCGTACCCGGCCGGCACCGCCAGCCCGGCCAGCAGGCCCACGTCCCCGTCCGCGGACACGTCGAGCACCGTCACGGCGCAGCCGGAGATCTCCGCCGCCACCGACCGGCCCACGGCGGCGGCGGCCGGGTGGTCGTCGTGCACGATCGCCAGCCGGGCCGGCCGCTGCCCGGCGATGCGGGCCAGCAGCGCGGCCACCTGCTCCGGGCCGTCGTCCGGGCCGAGCGCGACGGCGAGACCGTGCGACGTCGCCGTCCCGTCGGGTACGGCGGGGAAGACCGTGTGCAGGGGATGTCCGGCCGGCGCCTCGACCCGCCACCGCACGGAGCCGGCGGCCGGCGGCCCGGACAGCGGTCCCCGCAGCGGAACCCAGTCGTGCCGGAACAGCCGCACCCACGGCGCGAGGCCCTGCGCCGGCGCATCGTCGTCGCCGGCGGCGGGCAGTTGCGCGAGCACCTCGGCCGCCTCGGCGACTGTCGCGTCGGCCAGTGACAGGGGCGCGGCCGGGGGTTGCCGACCCAGGGCCGCGGCGACCGCGGCGACGGTGCGGGCCACCTGCAGCGAGTTCAGGTGCAGGTCGCCGAGCAGCCGGCTGGCCGGGGTGATGCCCGCCACCGGCAGTTCCAGCTCGGCGGCGAGGTGGGCGCGCAACCGGCCGAGCGGGTCGTCGGGACGGGGAGCGGACCCGGCCGGGTCTACCGACCCGGCCGGGTCCGCCTCGGGCGGGGTCGGCGCCGGTCGAGCGGAGGCGGTCCTCACCACCGCTGCTGCGACACTCGACGGCTGCTCGACCCGGCCCGGAGGGGAGTCGCGGGGGGCGGGGGGGGGCGCCCGGGGCGCCCCCCCCCCCCCCCCCCCCGCGGGGGGGGGGGGGCCCCCGGGGGGGGGGGGGGCGGCGGGGCGCCCCCCCCCCCCCGCCGGGGGGGGGGCCCCACACCCCCCGGGTCCGCCCACTCGGGGGGCGGCCCCCCCCGGCCCGGGGGGGTCGGCGCCCCGGGGGGGGGGGCCGGGGCGCCCCGACCCCGGCAGCCCGGCGCGAGAGATGCCGGCTCCGCACGGGCTGCTGAGGAACGTCATGGCCGCCCCGGGCCGGAGCGGACGGTAGGGCCGCCCGTCGTACCAGGCGGCGAGGTCGCCCGCGCCGGCGACCACGACCGCGGCGGTGGCGAGGGCGAGCGAGCGCGGCGGACCGCCGCAGTCCAGGCTGACCGCCGGTACCGGCAGGAAGCGGGTGACCAGCCGCGACAGCACGGTTCCCGGGCCCGCCTCGACCAGCAGGTCGCACCGCTGGCCGAGGTCGCGGGCGGCGGCGGCGAAGCGCACCGGGGCGGTGAGCTGACGGGTGAGCAGTGCCGCCAGGTCGTCGACCGTCCGCACGTCCGCGCCCGTCACGGTGGACGTCACGGACCGCGCCGGCGGGGCGAACTCGACAGTGTTCAGCTCGGCGGCCCACGCCGGCAGCGCGGGTTCCATCGCGGGGCTGTGGAAGGCGTGCGACACCGGCAACCGGATCGCCTCGACCTCGCTGTCGCGCAGCGCCGCCGCCAGCCGGGTGAGGTTCTCGTCGGCCCCGGCGAGCACCGTACGGTCGGGGGCGTTGAGCGCCGCGACCACGAGTCCGTGCTCGTCCGCCAGCCGGATCGCCCGCGTCTCGTCGACGGAGAGGCTCACCATCCCGGTGCCCGGCACACCACTGTGCTCCATCACCCGTCCGCGGGCGGCAGCCAGCGCGACGAGCCGGCCCGGGTCCAGCGCACCGGCCCAGGCGAGGGCGGTCAGCTCGCCGAGGCTGTGCCCGACTGCGCCGACCGGGGCGCAGCCGAGCCGATCCAGCCAGGCGAGCCCGAGCAGCGACTGCCACACGACAGCCGGCTGTGCGGCCTCGGTGCCGGTGGCGCCGGTGGCCGCCGGCCTCTCGGGCAGGTCGCCGAGCAGCCGGGCCAGCGGGCCGGCGTCGTACCGCACCGGTGCTCCCTGGCCAGGCAGGAGCAGGCCCACCCGGGCGGGCGGCCCGCCACCCAACGCCACCCCCGCCGCCTCGTCCACCACGACGCGCCCGTCCCAGGTGGCGAGCAGGCCGGTCGCCGCGCGGGCCGCCGCCGACAGCTCGTCGGCGTCCCCGGCGACCAGGGCACAGCGGATCCCGGCCGTGCCGCCGGCACCGGCGGCGAGCGTCGCCGCCACGTCGCCGACCTCGGCGTCGCTGAGCGTCGCGCCCCAGCTGCCCAGCAGGTCGAGCCGTTCGGCCAGCTCCGCCGTGGTGGCCGCCTCGATCAGCAGGATCTCCGGTCGTACCGGACGGCGGGACCAGGACCGCACCGAGGGCGGGAGGCGACGGCGACCCACGGCGGCGGGATCGGCGTTCTCCACCACCACGTGGCTGTTGATCCCACCGAAGCCCATCGCGGACACCCCGGCGGCCAGCCGCCCGCCCGGCCACGGTTCCGGCTCGTCGAGCACCCGCAGGGTAGCGTCCGGCGCACGCAGCAGAGGATGCGGCGTCTCGCAGCCGGTGGTCGGCGGAAGGACCCGGTGGTACGCGGCCAGGACCGTCTTGATCAGTGCGGCCGCTCCGGCGGCCGCCTTCGTGTGCCCGATGTTCGCCTTCACCGAACCGAGCGCCGCCGCCCCGGGCGCGTGCCGCCGGATCCCGGCCAGCGTCTCCAGCTCGACCCGGTCGCCGACGGCGGTTCCGGTGCCGTGCCCCTCGATCAGGGCGATCTGCTCCGGCGCCAGTCCGGCCATCCGGTACGCGCGCCGCAGCGCCAGCGCCTGTCCCCCGGCGTCCGGGCGGGTCAGGCCCCCGGACCCGTCGGAGGACGTCGCCCATCCGGTCAGCCGCGCGTAGACGCGCAGGCCGCGCCGTTCCGCCTCGTCGGCGCGCATCAGGGCGACGATCCCGCACCCCTCCCCGGGCAGGAACCCGGTGGGCCGCTCGTCGTACACCCGCATCTCGCCGTCGGCGAGCGCGCCGAGGCGGGCGAAGCCGATCATCTCCAGCGGGTCCAGAGACAGGTCGACGCCTCCGGCGAGGGCGAAGTTCAGCTCGCCGGAGAGCAGCGCGTTGGCGGCTGTGACGACGGCCAGCAGACTCGACGCGCAGGCGCCGTCCACCGTGTAGCCGGTGCCGTGGAAGTCGAAGTGGTTGCAGATCCGGCCGGCGATGGTGTTGCTCAGGGCCCCGGCCAGCGATTCGTCGCCCGGCTCGGGGAACGCCGCCGCGATGCCGCGCCGGGCCTGGTCGACCACCTGCGCGGCGACGGCGGAGTCCACTCCGGTCTGCCGCAGCGCCGCCTCGACCGAGCGGCGTACGAACGGCCAGTGCAGCCGTACCAGGCCGGCCCGGGTGAACTCGCCGGTGAGCGAGTTGCCGAGGATCACGCCGACCCGGTCGGCGTCCAGGCCGGCGCCCGAGGGGAAGCCGGCGTCGGACAGGGCGGCCGCCGCCGTCTCCAGTGCCAGCCAGTGCGTGTGGTCGGCCGCCCGCCAGCTCGACCCGGACACGCGGAAGGCTTCACGGTCGAAGTGCCAGTCGCGCAGCAGCCCGGCCCGGCGGACGTACGTGGACTCCGGCGCGTGCGGCGCGCCGAGCCGGTGCTCGGGGTCCAGGCGCGTGGCCGGGATGGCCCGGAACGCGCGGCGGCGGGCCAGCACCGACCGCCACAGCTGTGCCGGGTCGTCGGCATCCGGGTAGCGGCAGGCCAGGCCGACGACCGCGATCTGCCGTTCGCCCGGCCTCATGCCGCCTCCCGCAGCCGGACCCGCCGGGCCCGGGCCGGCCGGCGACGGCCGATCAGGAGCAGACCCGCGCGCAGGGCGCAGGTGATGACCAGGGCGAGGAACAGCCCGTACGACACGTGCGCGAGCACCAGCAGTCCGTAGACCGCCGCGGTGCACAGCCCGAACGCCCACTGGTTGGCGCGGGCACGGGGGGTCGTCCCCGGGTCGGTGATCATGTAGTTGGTGAAGAGGATGAAGGCCAGGCCGGTCATCGGCAGCAGCGCGGCGACGAAGTCGTGGTCGAAGAGGAGGGCACGCAGCAGCGCCTGCGCGACGAACCCGGTCAGCCAGCCGAGGATGAGCGGCATCTTCCCGGTGAGCTTGCCGTTGAGCAGCGTGCCGGCCATCAGGACACCGAGCGGCAGCAGCCAGTCCAGCGCACCGGAGACCCCGGCGGTGAACTGGTAGGGCGGCGCGATGCTGACCCACGGGAAGAGCACGAGGGTCAGCGCGATGCCCGCGTTGGACGGGTTGAGCACGTGCCGGGCACGGCCGTCGATCCGGATCCGCAGGACGTGGCGGGAGCCCACAGCGGCCGCGACGGCGAACAGGTACGGCCAGGGTGAGGAGTTGCCGTACAACAGCATGGCGCAGGCCAGCGCGCCGATGTGTGTGGGCAGGAGATGGTCCACCAGCCGCCGGAAGCCACCGGCGAAGGCGGGCGCGCGGCCCTCGGCCCGGGCGGCGAGCGTCTCCAGTGTCAGGTCGAGGGCGTAGCCCAGCAGGAGGGTCAGCACCGGCGTCACCGGGGCCTGCTCGAACCCGAGGAAGAGGTGACCGAGCACCGTGAGGATCGTGATGGACAGGGCGAAGCGGCGCAGGGCCGTCAGGCGGAGGTCTCTCGCGGCAGCGGACGTCACAGCGGTCACCGTTTCCGTCGGTGGATGGTCGGGTTGGAGGGCCGTCGCGCCGGCCGGCGCGCTGAGGGGAACAGCAACCGGCCGGCGCGACGGGGCTCAGATGGTGACGGACGTGCCGTCGAACCGGGTCAGGGTCAACGAGTGGTCCTCGTTGAACCAGGACTTCTGGCGCCGCAGGATCTCGATGGCCAGCGCCTCACCGAGCCGGCTGGACGCCGAGTAGTCACTGCGGTAGTGGACGCCGGCGATGTTGCGGCCGACGGCGATGTTCGCGGCGAGCTTGTTCAACTCGCCGCCGACGGTGAGCTGCCCGGCGTCCGCGCCCTCGTACGGCACCAGCGCGGTGCCGGTCGCGTCCACCTGGACCGGGTCGGCCAGCGGGGCCGTCTCGTCGAACCACGCCTTCAGCACAGTCGCGGTGGCGGCCGCCACTGTGGCGTGACCGGCCGTGTACGAGGGGTGGGTCGGTGCCCCCTCCGGGTACGCCTGCGGGAGCAGGTGGCTCTGGTTGCGGTCGAAGACGCGCTGCACCGCCTCGGACTCCAGCAGTTCCCGGTCGAGGAAGTCGTACCGGTGCAGACCGGTCAGGTGGGCGTGGACCCGCCCGCCGACCGCCTCCGGCCGCAGCCTGCGGTGCACGTACCACTTCTGCCACCAGGCGGTTCGTAGCGCGCGGGCGGCGACCGAGGTGATCAGGTCGAACAGGTGCGGCATGCCGAAGGTCGCGAAGCCGTCCTGGTTCGAGGACCAGTGGTACGGCAGGTTCGCGTCCAGCGGCGCCCGCTCCCGCAGCAGGATCAGCCCGGCGTTCAGGAAGGGCTGGAACGGGCTGGCGTCCGCGTCGAAGTGGACGTAGTGGCTCAGGTCGCGGGGCGTACGCAGGTACCGGGTCTCGGTCCGGTTCCGGTCGCCGGGGGCCAGTCCCCGGGACAACCCCCGCTGCACCGCGAGCCAGGTGGGGAACGTGGTGACGTAGTCCCGCCCTGGCTGCACGGTGTCCTGCCGCTGGGAGTAGTGATGGGTGCCGAACTGCACGTCGCGCAGGAGGAACTGCGAGATGTACGGCCCGATCCGGTCCTGCGGGGTGTCACCGCGGAAAAGCGTGCAGGTGGTCACCACCCCGCCTTCCTTCGGGCCGCGGAAGTCCGACATCCGGGACAGGTCGGCGGCGGCCGACGCGACCAGCGGATCGGTGTCGAACTGGTCGAACGGCACGTCCCGGGTCAGCGCCATCCAGTAGAGCTCGGCCATGTCGCCGGAGTTCTCCGGACTGTCGAGCCGGGGCGCCGGCGGCGCGGTGAAGGAGGTGGCGTCGATGCCGTCGGCGTTCGCCGCCAGCCCGCCCTGGGGATTGGTCAGCTTGCGGGCACCGGCCGGGTCCAGCGGGATCGACTCGAAGTCCGCCGGGTCGGCGCTGTTGACCGCCCGCAGCAGCCGCCGGTACGCCTCCGGGTCCACCTCGCCCGTGTCGTCGTGCGGCAGCCCCTTGCTGTAGCAGGCGACGTATCCCGGGTAGATGTTCTCCTCTCCGTTGTTGACGTGCTCGGTCGGATCCGGGCCGGCGGTGCGGCCGCCGGTCACCGGCGGCTGCCGTCGCGAACTTCCTGACGAGGTACTCACTGCACACACCTTTCTGCTGCGGCTTCGGACGAACAGCCGCCGGCGGACACGTCAGTCCGCGACCGGGGTGCCGGTCGCCGGGGCGCCATCGAGCGGGATCCGCACGCCGTTGGCGTTGACCCGGAAGCGCGGGGCGGCGGCCGACATGTGCCAGTGCAGCCACTTCCAGCCCTCGGCCGTGCGGATGGCCACGGCCGAGGCGCGCAGCGGCTGGTGCTCGAAGGTGCCGTCGGTTCGGGCGATGACGACGTCGCCGTCCTCGCGGGTCAGACCGATGGTGGAACTGGCCAGCACCTGGCTCACCGAGACCGACTTGTTCTGCGTCTCGCCGTCGGCCGGGAACAGCGTGTCGAGGTACTCACGCATGGCGGCCTTCTCGGTGATGGTCACCGCGTGTCCCTCGGCGGAGGTGAGTTCGTAGGTGGTGAATTCCTCGGCCAGGCTGTCGACGATGGCGTCCGCGTTCTTCTCCGCGAAGGCGGTCTGGAGGTCGTTGAGAAGCTGCCGGACCTCGATCTCGGCCTGCGGGTCGGGCCGGAAGACACCGGCTCCGCCACCCGCGGCGTCGGCGAAGACACCGCCGAGGAAGTCGCCGAGCTGGCGGCCGAAGTTCTGTACCTCTGTCATTTCTGCGCCATTCCTCTCTGGATGTTCTCGGGACGGATACCGCCCGCCCGTGAACAGTGGGAAACAATCGGTCCGGTGCGACCGTTCTCGTGCGGCGATCGGTACGTCTGTTGTAGATCGCGCGGGTGGTGGGGAACTTCTTCCGCCTTGCGGTGCGCCGGGACCGGCGCCCGGGCGGGCCGGCCGGTCAGTCCCCGGCGGACGGGCCGGGACGGTGCCGGTCCCGGACGGCCTGCACCTCGGCCCGCAACTGCACGATCTGCCCGCGCAGGTCGGCGATGACCAGCTGGGCGCTCTCCCGGACGCCGGCCACCTCGTCCCGCGTCTCCTGGCGGACCCGGGCGAGCTCGGACCGGTGTTCCTGGAGCAGGCGCTGACGGTCGTCACGGGCCTCGTCGAGGGTGCGCTGCCAGCGCTCCAGCAGCTCGTTGCGCTCCATGATGATCGCGGCCTGGGCCTGTTCGTGGGCCGTGGACAGGGCCTGCTCGACGACGAGGGCCTCGTCCCGTGCCGCCTCGGCGAGACGTGCCTCCTCGCGGCTGCGTTCGACCCGGGCGATGTGCCGGGTGCCCAGGTAGGTCAGGATCGCGGTGCAGACGGCGGCGATCGGTGTCCCCACGGACTGCCAGTCCACCGGTCACCTCCCTCGCGCCACGCTCGACAGGCCCGTGGCCTCCGCGCGGGCGACGATCCGCAGGCAGTTCATCGCCAGCCAGGCGAGGGCCAGCTCGGTGAGCCAGACGGAGGACCGCCAGTCGGCGAGCATCGACTCGACCGCGGCGAACACCCACCAGGCGGCCGCCGCGGCCACGATCCGCCGCTGATGCCGGCGTAGTCGGCCGAACAGATTCATGACCTGCGCGGCGAGCAGGAGGGTGGCGAGGCCCGGGGCGAGCACACGGAACACCTCCCGCAGTCGCTGTGGCATCGCCCCGAGTTCTGCGATCACCAGCCCGGGTTCGGCCCAGAGCACGGCGGCCTGCACGGCGACGGCGACGGCCAGCACCAGGCCACCGGGCAGCCGGCGGAGGTGGTCACCACCCCGGGCGGTCCGTGGTTCGCGCTCCGGTGCGAAGCGGCGGCGGTCTCGGACGTGTGAGGTGGGCATCGGTGCCTACCACGATCCGTGGTCATCGGAACTCGACCGCCCGGACGGGCACGGCAGGGTTGCATACATGGTGGATCCCTCTCTCTGGCTGCGTTGTCACGCGTACGGCCGGATCTCCCACCTCCCGACGGACTCCGCCTCCCGGACCCCGACCACCTCTCGCGCGCTCAGGTCGACCGACGCCTGGCCGAGTCGTACCGGCCGGTCGGTCGCCGACCAGAAGAAGAACGTGTAGAGGCGGTGGCCACGGCGCGGGTGGCCCGCGCCGATCGCCGCCCGGGAGATCCTCGGCACCGCGACCCATCGGCTCGCCTCGGCGAGCGGGCCGAGCCGGCCGGCCGCACGGAGCAGGTCGAGCGCCTCGGCCCGCTCGGACCGGGTCAGTGGCGGACGGGCCCGGGCCCGTCCGGTGACCGCCGTGAGGCGGCCGGACGGCAGGTCGAGGAAGAACTCCAGCAGCAGGTCCGAGTCGTAGTCGTAGAGCCGGATCCGGGCCGTGCCGGCGTGCCGCCGGGACGTCCGGAACCACGAACGGGCCGGCGCCGGCACCACCTCCACGTCGAGCAGGTGGTGCCGTACGCCGGCCAGTCTGGTCCGGGCCGCCGGGTGGGCGTACAGCAGACGCACCAGGCGGGTCTTGAGCCGGTCGGCGGCGGCGAGCAGGTCCTGTTGGTCCCGCTCACTCGTCCGTACGCCCGCGAGCAGATGCCGGGCGCAACGGCCGAGACGTGCCGAACCGGTCATGGGCTTCCTCCGGTCATCGGGGGGTGGGTTCCTCCTTTCTATGCGTCGGCGTGCCGGGGCGACTTCTCGCGGATTGCCCTACCTGATCAAGGGCGGGACGCGGCCGCGAGCACCGCCACGACCAGGTCGGTGTCGTTGCCGGCGGGCACCGGGCGCAGGTCGAGCAACAGGTGTCCGTCCCGCAGCTCGCCCACCACGGCCGGGTCTCCCACGCGCAACCGGCCGGCGAGCCGCTGGTCGACCGCCACCGCGAAGCTGTGCAGCCGGGTGCTGGCGCCGCTGAGCACCGTGACGTGGGACTCGACCAGCTCGGCGGGGACTCCCCCGGCCCGCAGGGCGCCGACGAGCGACTCGCCCCGGGCCCGCAGGTCGTCGGGGGCGGCCCGGACGGCGGCGAGCGTCGGTGTGCCGCCGTGGGCGACCGTCGCACGGAGCGCGGCCAGGGCCAGTTTGTCCGCCTGCATCGCCCGGGCGAGCGGATGTCGCCGCACCTGTTCGATCACCGCCCGGTCGCCGAGCAGCAGCCCGGTCTGCGGACCACCCAGCAACTTGTCGCCGCCGGCGGTGACCAGCGTGGCGCCCTGCCGCAGGGCGGTCTCCGCGTCCGGCTCACCGGGCAGCGCGGGCTCGGGACGCAGGAGGCCGGAGCTGATGTCCGCGATTACCGGGACGTGCAGGCCGGCCAGGGCCGCCACGTCCGGCCGGTCCGCCGGGGCGTCCGTGGCGGAGCGGCCCGGCACCAGGGTGAGCACGCACCCGGTGCCGGACCACACCGCCTGCCGGTAGTCCTCCAGCACCGCACCGTCCGCCGTACCGACCGGGCAGAGCCGGGCACCGGTCGAGGTGAGTAGTTCGGGCAGGCGGAAGCCGTCCCGGATCTCGTACAGCTCCCGCCGGCTGATCACCAGTTCCCGGCCGGGCGCGAGCACCGTCGCGGCGAGCACCAGCGCAGCCGGGTTGCTGTTGACCACGTAGGCCGCCGCGGCCGTCGGCACCGCGGCGAGCAGGGCGGCGACCGTCTCCCGGCCGCGCCGCCCCCGCTGCCCGTTGTGCAGGTCGTACTCCAGGTCGGTGCAGCCGGAGGCCACCGCCACCGCGCGCCGGGCCGAACCGGAGAGGACGGCCCGGCCGAGGCCGGGGTGCACCAGGACGCTCGTCGCGTTGATGACGTGGCGGGGCGTGTCCCTCGCGGCCGGCGGCCCGCACGGCAGCGGGTCCTGGTTCCGTTCGCCGGGTGGGCGGGCGGCGGCGGTCCGCGGCGGGTCGAGGAGGGCCGGTGTCGCGACGGGCCGGCTCGTCCGGGCCCTCATCGCGTTGTCACCCGGCCGTCGTCGTGCATCACCAGTTCGTGCCGGCCCGGCGCCAGCCGCACCTCCGCCGTCCGCACCCCGCCGGCCGTACGCCAGGACAGCGTGAACGGGGCTTCCCGGTCGACGGCGAAGAAGAGTTCCGTGCTGGAGGCGCCGGCGTGACCGTTGCTGGGGTAGAGCTGAGCGCGAAGGGCCGGCCGGCCCTCGCCGGGCCGGACGACCACCGAGGCGCCGAGCGCGGGAGTGGGCTGCCGTCCGTCCGCGCCGGCGCGCAGCAGGACCAGCGTGGCCCGGCCGACCGACCGGGACCGGTTCATCAGCAGCCGGCTGTCCTGCCACTGGTTCGCCACCAGCGCGTCCGGGCGGCCGTCCGCGTCCACGTCTCCGACGGCGATGCCGCGGCTGACGTCGAGGTGACCGAGACCGCTCCGGGCGGCCACGTCGACGTACCGTCCGTCGGGCCCCCGCGTCCAGAGCACGTTCGCCTGGTGGCCCGACACGTCGTCGCCCGGGCGGAAGTGTGGCCAGGCCCACGGGTGCTGGAGCACCTGGTCGTTGGCCATCGCGAGTTCCTGGAGTTCGGGCCAGCGCCACCGGTCCCCGGCCATGAATCCGGTCGCCTGGAACAACTCGTCGGTGCCGTCGCCGTCGAAGTCGACGGCCTTGACGTCCCAGCCCCAGCCGCTGCGGGACAGGCCCAGGGGTTCACTGCGGTCCCGGTACGGCAGCCGGCCGTCGAGCAGGTCGGAGCCCTTACCGGTCGGGGTGAAGGCGAAGTTGCTCTCCTGCAGCCCCCAGGGTGTCGTGATGTTGCTGACCACGATGGTCGGCAGGTCGGCGCCGTCCGGGTAGGTGTAGGCCACGCCCATGCCCTTGAACGAGTCCCGGCCCAGCACCTTCGACTTCGGCGTCGACGCGGTCCGCTCGCCCCGGACCGGGCGCAGGTCGAGCCGCCCCGGCCGGGAGTGGTTCACCAGGAGGTGGTCCGGGCCGAAGTCGTTGGCGAGGTATACCTCGGGCCGCAGGTCCCCGGTCAGGTCCTGCATCCCGATGGCGAGCGTCCAGGAACGGGCGACCCGGTCGGGCACTCCGGTGGACGCGTCGAGCCAGGCCGGCGCCGTGTCGGGGGCACCGGGGCGGGAGAGGAAGGCCCGGTTCGTGCCGCCGTTGCCGGCGTCCGCCATGCCCGCCTGCATCCGCATCCGCCCGTCCCCGGCGGCCTCCGGATCGAGCACCCGGGCACCGTCCGGGAAGTAGTTGCCGACCAGGATGTCGGCCGCGCCGTCACCGTCCAGGTCGCCCACCGCGAGCGCGGTGGTGTTCCACACCTGCGGCGGCTGGACCAGTTCCACCGGGCGCCATCCCTCGGCGACCCGCAGGAACTGCACCGGGGAACGGCCCCAGTAGTAGACGACGAGATCGCTGTCGCCGTCCGCGTCGAGGTCCGCCGGGACGCAGCCCATCGGTGCGACGCGGTCGATCGGGCCCGGCGGCGCGACGAGCGACGCCGGCGGATAACGCTCCCCGGTGCCTGGTGCCGGGAAGACCCGCACCGAGTCGTCCCGCGGATCGACGAGGCACACGTCGTCCTGGCGCCGGTTGCCGTCGGCGTCGAGGAGCGCGACCGCGGCGCCCACCGCGGAGATCCAGGACCGGATGCCCGACAGCTCGGGCGCGACGTCACGAACGTTCCTGGCCCCGGCAGGGGCGGTGTTCAGCGGGCGTACGTCGAAAGCGAAGCGGGCGGCCAGCACGGCGGCCTCGCGAGGGCTCGGCGACGGCCGGACGGTGAGCACGCCGAGGACGGCGACCAGCACGATCACCAGTGCTCCGGGCAGCATGCGACGCGGTGACAAGGACATGGGGTTTCTCCCTGCTCGTGGCGGCGGGCGCCGCCGGCGGGTGCGGATCGGGACCGGTGGAGCCGAGGCTCAGCCGGCCGCCGCGGTTGCCCGGCGGCGGATCTCCCGCTGCCACCACCGGTAGGAGTCGATCTCAGGGCCGAGGGCGAGGGCGGAATCTCGGGAGTCCCGTGCCCAGTTGGCGGCCGTGTCGGCCGGTACGCCGGTGAGCGCGGCCACGGCCGCCGCCGTGTGCGCAGGCACATGACCGGCGGTGCGCCGGGCCTCGGCCGCGAAGGCGGCGCCCTGGGCCAGCGCGGCGCGCTCCTTGCCGTCCAGCGTCTGAAGGTGTTCGAACTGGCGGTCCGAGCAGCCGCCCGCGTAACAGACGGCAAGGCCGACACCGGCCCACAACTCGGGCCGCAGGCCCGGTGGGAACCCTTCTATCTGCCGGCCGATCGCCGGGACGTCACCACACTCGACGAACCACAGGCTGCGGCCCAGCCCTTGCCGGAGCACCGTCTGGACGGGATCGTCGCGGTCCGGCCGGCGGGCCAGCCGGCGGATCGCGCCCGGCCCGCCGAAGAAGCCGCGGGCGAACCCGGCGCCGTCCAGGGCGAGCCAGCGCAGCAGCGGGTCGAGCGGCAGCCGGCGGTGGACGGTCCGCCAGGGCAGCACGGCGGCCGCCCAGCCGGCCCCGACGTGGACGAGGTGGACGAAGCCCGCGCCGGGGCCGTCGAGCAGGTGCCCCAGCCGGGTCTGCCGGCCGTCCCGGCTCCCCGGTGCCGGGGCCCGGCGCGGCGTGGCGAGGTCGGCCAGGGCCGCGGCCAGCGCGGCCCCCTCGTACGCGAACCCGCGGTTGACGGGTTCGATCAGTGCCAGTTCCTCGTGGATGTCGCGGCGTCCGGCACGCCGCAGCCGGTAGCCCTCGACGAAGGCGAGCGCGCGGGTCTGCAGGAGCAGCCGGCTGGTCACCTCCCCGCGCCGGTGTCGCCGCCCGGCGAGTTCGACGAGCGCCGGCGACAGGGGCGGCACGAGTAGACGCCCCTGTCCCCTGCCGCTTGTCACCGGTAGGACCGATCGTCGTCCGGCCCTCCGCCGGCGGGGGCGAGCCGCCGGCCGTGCGCGTCCCGGGGGTCGCTCAGGGGCGTCACCAGCCGGCGGGTGATCACACCGAAGGCGGCGGCGACAGCGGCGTTCACGGCAGCGATCTGGGCGCAGGACCACCCGATCACCCCGAACGCGGCCAGGAGGTTGAACAGGGCGAAGAGTGCCACCTGGAGGATGACGGGCTCACGCTTGAAGATCATGTCTGCTCCGTTCGTTGTCGAGGGCGGGTCAGGCCGCCTGGCGGGCGGTGGCCCGACGGGGCCGACGGGCGAGCCCGTGCCAGTACGTGAGCTGCCCGCTCCGATAGGCGTCGAGATAGAAGTCGGTGGCCGTGCGCCACTCCGCGAGTTCCTCCGCCGTCACCACTGCGGCGAGTTCGCCGGCCCGCTCGGTGGTCGCGTCGGCGATGGTCTGGAAGCAGGCGACGGCGGTGTCGGTCGCGTCGACCAGGTGCACGTCCACCAGGCCCGCCGCGGTGAACAGGTCGTCCGACCGCGAACCGCCGGGCAGCGGGCGCAGCCCGTCGAGGTCCCAGGCGCGGCGTTGCGTCGCCGCGGTCATCTCCGGCCCCGCCAGGGTGTCCGCGAAGACCAGCCACCCGGCCGAGCACAACGCCCGGCGGGCGTTGCGCAGCGCCGCCACCGGGTCCGACAGCAGGGACAGCGAGTCGACGACCAGCGCCAGGTCGTAGAGCCGGTCCGGTTGCCACCTGGTCACGTCGCCCTCCACGAACGACACCCGGGCCATCCCCGGGCCCGCCTCGGCGCGTGCCCGGCGGGCGCAGGCGAGCTGGGCGGCGTTCAGCTCCACGCCGGTGACGGCGCACCCGGTCCGCTGGTTGAGGTACCGTGCGACCGCGCCGGTGCCGGAGCAGAGTTCGAGCACATGGGTCAGCGGGCCGACCCGGAAGGTCGCCGCGACGTCGTCGAGCAGGCGTGCCCCGGCGATGTTGGTGAACTCCCACCCGCCGTGGACCGGCTCGTAGACGGTCGTCCGCCAGAGCGGGCCGGTCACGGTGTCGTAGATGCGGTTCTTGTCGTCCTCGTCCGGGGCGGCGTTCTCCCGCGACGCCCCCGGCGGTGCTCCGGTCATCTCCTGCTCCTCCTGTCACACGCGTCGGCTGATCGCGCGGTCATCGCCCACCCGACCGGATGGGACGGCGTCACATCCGTCATCTGCGGCGGGTGTCGACGGGGCTGCGCACCGGACCGAGCGGCGGCTGCTCGATCACCCCCGCCGGCGCGGTCGCGGCGACCAGCGGGCGGCCGAGCGGCGCGAGCGGCGAGTCGGCGGCCCAGACGTTCTCCGCGAGCCAGTACTCGACTGTGGTGCGGGTACGGGTGAAGAGCACCTGCTCGCCGTCGGCGGACGGCACGGGGTAGCGGACGCCCGGCCCCGCCTCGGTCACCACCCGGCCGGTGCCGTCGGGTAGCTGCTCGTACAGTTCCTCGACCTTCGAGGCGACCATCGTCGACAGGATCCGGCCGTCCGCCGTGGACCGCGGGTTGTTCCGCTCCACGTAGTCCGGACCGGCCAGCGTCAGCAGTTCCCCGCTGTCCAGGTCGATGCGGTAGAAGCCCCAGGTCCAGTTCCCTCCCCGGGTGGACATGAAGACGACGCCGCGCCCGTCGGGGGTGAAGGCCGGCGCCTCGTCCCACCAGCTGTCCTCGGTGAGGTTGGTGATCCGGCCGCTGTCGAGGTCGAGGACGAGCAGGTTCGCCTCGAACGGCTCCGTCTCGCTGCGGAACACCAGGCGCCGCCCGTCCGGCGCGAAGGAGACGGGCGCGTGCAGTCCCCGCAGGTCGTCACGGTCGGCCGTCCAGACGCGCGGCTGCCCGCCCGCCACGTCGACCGTCGCGATCTCCCATCGCGAGGTGGGATCGGGCCGGAGCGCGCAGGCGATCGTCCGGCCGTCCGGGGACCACGAGGGGAAGGCGGCCTCACCGGCCGGCACCGGCTGGGACACCCCGGTCGCCAGGTCCAGGATGCGCAGCGCCGAGCGGCCGTCCGCCTCGGTGCCGTACACGATCCGGCGGCCGTCCGGCGCGAAGGACGCGTACCGGGGCTTCTCCTCGGCCGGCACGAGTTCCCGTACCGCCTTCGTCCGCCGGTCCCACACCGCGATGCCCGCGCCCTCGTCGACCAGCCGGTGGAAGAAGAGGTGGTTCCCGTCCCGGGTCCAGGTGGGCCACCGGTCGTCCGCGCCGGTGACGACGAGCGGCCGGCCCACCCCGTCGGCGAGCCGCTGCACCCAGATGACGGACCGCCCCTCGTCGCTGCGGGAGAAGGCGACCGCCGGCCGGGTCGGGCAGATGGTCGGCTTGTAGTCCCACGAGGAGCCGTCGGTGACCGGGATCGCCTCCCCGGTCCGGCTGTCCAGCAACCACACCGCTCCCGCGCCGGTGTCGTACGAGTGGCAGACCAGCCAGCGTCCGTCCGGCGCCCAGGAGCAGGCGCCGGCGCGGCCGGGCTCGGTGGTCACCCGGCGAGGCGCGCCGCCGTCGGCGGACACCACCAGGAAGTGCCGCCTGCCCCAGGGCCCGCCGACGTAGGCGACGGTCCGGCCGTCCGGCGACCAGGAGGGGTACTCCTCCTCGTGTCCGGCCGAGGTCAGCTGGCGGGTCTGGCCGTCGCTGAGCCGGTACAGCCAGATCGCCTTGTGACCACCGCGGGAGGAGGTGAAGGCCAGCTGCTCGTTGTCCGGCGACCACTGCGCCTCGATGTCGTCACCGGTGCCCCAGGTGCCCTGCTGCCATTTCCCCGTACGCAGATCGAAGAACCACAGATTGACCGATCCGTTTCGCTTGGAGGAGGCGACGAATCTGGTTCCGTCGGGCGATATCGCCCCGTCCCCGGAACCGTTCGGATCGGCGGCGAGAAGCCGGAGGCGGAATCCGTCCGTTCCCGCTCCGGCGATTCCTGCGCCCCGGGCCGCCCGCTTCACGACACCGGCCGGTCACGACGGACCGAACCATCGGATCGGCGACGGGCCGCTGAACTGAATCGCACGCCAAACCTCCCTGAATCACACGTCACTGGCTTGCGGCGGCATCCCGGCGCAGCGATCAATTCGTACCGGGGCGACGCGAGCCCGAACTTCTCGGATCTTGCTCGTATCGACGGACGACGCTTGAGCAAGATGCGAGTGGAACGCCGTCGTCCGGCGGCCTTGAATGGTGCGGAACCGCCGGGCGTCCGGCCGGCCGACCAGGGAGGGATCTCCACGCGTGAATGGACTTTCGGCCACGAACGGCGTGGTGCACCCGTTACTCACGCCCCCGGCCAGCACGCAGATCTTCGACGGTTCGGCGCTGCCCTGGACCCGGTTGGCGGGACTGCTGGAGGCCGCCCGGTGGACCGCCTCCAGCTGGAACCGGCAGCCCTGGCGCTTCGTCGTCGGGCGCAACGGCGACCGCACCTTCCAGGAGATGCACGGCGCGCTCACCCCGGCGAACCGCACGATCGCCGGCGACGCCGGGGCGCTGGTCCTGGCCCTGCGTCAGGTCCGCGGCGTCGACGGCGCTCCGCTGATCGGCACCGAGTACGAGCTGGGCCTCGCGGTCGCCCGGCTCAGCGTGCAGGCACGGGCCACCGGCTGGCACACCGTGCAGCTCGGCGGCTTCCGCCGTCGTGCCCTGGTGGCGGCGTTCGAGGTGCCTGCGGAGTTCGAGCCGTTCGTCGTACTCGCCGTGGGGCGGGCCACCGCCGACCCCTCCCGGACTCCCGTGCCCCGCTCCCGGCTGCCGCTGGCGGACATCGTCTTCACCGGCAGCTGGGGCGCGCCGTCGGTCGGAGAGGGGCTCTCGTGACCGGCACGCCCGACACGGCCGCACCGGCCACCGCCACCCCGGCCGTCTGCGCGCCGGCCTGGCCCGGCGACTGGGCCACCGACGGCCTGTGGCGGCTGATCTGGTTCGGGCCGGCCCACCAGGGCTGGGAGTTCGGCTCGTACGCCGGTCCGGCACTGCTCGACCGGGCGGTCGAGGAGCTGCCGCTGCACGCCTCGGACCGGGTCCTGCACCTCGGCTCCGACGGCGGGGAGACGTCCCGGTACCTCGCCCTGGGGGCGGGCTGTGCGGTGACCGCTGTGGAGCCGGACCCGGTCCGGCGCGGTCACGCCCGGCGCCGCGCCCGGGCGTTGCCGCCCGACGTCGCCGCGCGCGTACGGATCGCCGGATCCACGTCGGAGGGCGCCTCCGGCCCACCCTTCGACCGGGTGCTGGTGCTGCAACCGGCCCGCACCGGGGACGACCTGGGGGCAGTGCTTCGTCAGGCCGCCCTCGCGGCGCGCCCCGGGGGACGGATCCTGCTCGGCGAGCTGGTCCACCATCGTCCCGGCCGGCCCCGCGGCGCCGCCCCGAACGGGTTGGAGATCCGGCTGCGGCAGGCCGGCTTCGCCGGACCGCGGTCGGTCGACATCACGGACGAAGCGGTGGACGCGCTGCGCACGGCGCAACTGACCCTGATCCGGCGCCGCCACGAGGTGCTGCGTCACCTCCCGCCCGCCGCCGCCGACCAGTTCCTCGCACTGATCCTCACCGCGCAGGCCGACCTGCGCGAGGGCCGGTCCCGGTTCTGGGCGGTGAACGCGACCCGGACGTCCCCGGTACCCGGCCGGGTGTGACCCGTCGCCGTGCGGGCGGGCGCCGCGTCAGCCGACCGGCTCGTCCTGCCACACGCTGCGCTGCCAGTCCTGGCCGGACGCGAGCATCCGTTGCAGGTCGATGAGGAAGTTCTCCCAGCCGATCTGGTGTCGATCGGCCGGGCGGCCGCCCAGGTCGTGCTGCACCCGCACGGTGGTGCCGCGCCCGCAGGGACGCAGCGTCCACCTCACGACGCTGTCCCGGTGCCCACGTTCCCGCCAGGTGTACGCCAGCGACCGGGAGGGCTCCAGGTCGACGATGGACCGGGGACCGAGGTCGTCCCCCCAGCCGAAGTCGTACCGGCCGCCGACCCTGGGCGAGACCACCGCGGTGGCGGCGATCCACCGCTCCAGCTCCGCCGGCACCGTCAGCGCCGCGTACACCCGCCGGGCGGGGACGGCCAGTGTCGCCTCTGCCCGGGCGGTGCCGTGCCGGGGCCGCGCGAAGTCGTGCCGGACGACCGGGCGGCCCTCCAGGTGGTTGGCGAGGTTGCCGGCGGCCAGGCACCAGAAGTCCAGGGCGGAGGGGTCGTCGGGGCCGCCGCCCGGAGGTGACCACTGGACGAACCGGACGCCGGTGCGCCCGGTCGGCACCGACACCAGCTCGATCTCCACCGGCGAACCGGCGCCGGCCTCCCAGCAGAGCGCCAGCCGCCGGCCCGGTTGCGCATCGATCGTCCGCAGGGCGCCGCTGGCCCATCTCGGGGTGAAGCTTCCATCGGTACGGAAGCAGCCCGCGTCGGGCTGCGTCTCCACCCGCTCGGCGAACCAGCCGGCCAGCGCCTCGTGATCGGTCAGCGCGGCGTAGACGGCCGACCGGCGGGCGTTGACGGTCGTGGACACCATCAGACGTGCCGGTGCCATGGCAGCTCCCTCCACCGAGCGGTCCGACACGAGGTGGGAAGATCCTCCGGCAACTTCGCATCCCGCCGAGCGCCGCACTAGGACTAATAGTCATAGTGGAAGCCGCAGCCGCCCACCGCAAGGAGGACATCGTGGCAGATCCCCATCGGCCCGGGGCGCCCGGCCTGCCGGCCACCGCGTACGCGGTTCTCGGTCTGCTCTCCTTCGGGCGCGAACTGACCGGTTACGACCTGCGCAAGTGGTCCATGAACATGCGCTTCTTCTACTGGAGCCCGGCGCAGAGCCAGGTCTACAGCGAGCTGCGCCGGCTGCTGGCCCAGGGCTACATCAGCGAGCGGCAGGAGACGCAGCGCGGCTCGCAGACCAAGCGCCACTACCGGATCACCGACACCGGGGTGGCGGCCCTGCGGGCATGGCTGAGCCGGGACGAGGTGGATCCGCCGGTGATCAAGCACAGCGTGATGCTGCGCCTGTTCTTCGGTCACCAGGCGGACCCGGAGGAACTGCACCGCGCGCTGCACGGCTACCTGTCCTGGCTCCGGGAGCAGCGTGCCGACCTGGGCGAGGTCGGGCGTGGGCTGCTGCCCGACTTCCGGTACCCGCATCTGGTGGCCGTGTGGGGCCAGGCCTACTACGCCGCGGAGACCGCGGCGGTCGAAGCCGTGCTGGCCGAACTCGAACGTCTCCGGCCGCCGGCGACGCCGGCCGGGCCCTCTGCACCGCCGGGACCGCAGGACCACTGAGACCCTGGGCGCGCGACCGGGGCCCGTCCGTCCGGACGGGCCCCGGCGGGTCCGGCGTCAGTCCCGGGCGGATGCGCCACCCGGTGCCGGCCGGGAGGCCGCCGCGCCGGCGGACGAGCCGGCGGTGCCCGACGTCGGCGGCGCAGTGGCCGGGCCCCCGGCGGGCGCGGAGGACCCGCCCGCCTCGGGGCCCAGCAGCTGCGCGGCGAGCGCCGCACCGTCGTAGTAGACGCGCCACCGGAAGATCCGCCCGTCCCGGAACTCGAAGGTCTCGGCCACCTCGGCCTTCACCAGCCGGTTGGTCGGCGGGACAGTGCCGCCCGGCACCTCCAGCGGGCCGGTCTGCAGACCTCCGCCGGCGTGCTCACTGGCCACCTTCTCGCCGTCGGCGATCAGGTTGGTGATGAACAGCCGCGCCTCGGGCAGCGCGGTCTTGGAGATCGAGAACCAGCGGCGCAGTCCGTCCGGCCCGCGGTAGATCTGCCCGGCCGGCACGTCGTGCAGTTCGAAATCGTCGGTGACGCTCTCCACGATGGAGTCGAGGTCACCCTGGTTGTACCACTCGAAAATCTGGTGGATGAGTCGGCTGTTGCGCTCCGGTGCGCCGGGGTCCCCGAATCCCAGCAGCCCACTGAGCAACGTCCGGAGTTGTTCGCCGAACACGCGCAGGTCATTCACGTGGCTCTCCTATTCTGCTGTGCCGCTCCTCCATTCGTACGGCCGCCGCGGTCATCGAACTTCTCGCAGCTTGCCGCGCTTTCCGGGCCGGACGCGGACGGCCGGCGGACGGCCGCGCAGCAAGGGGGAAGAAGCCGCACGGGCGGTGCGCACCTACCAATGGATGGAGATCGGTGTGCCACGTCTCCGAACGGAGATCGGTAAACGATTCTTCAAGTCGGCTGAGGAGCGGCCCCGCCGATCTTCCTGGGGAAGCGCCCGCCCACGGCCGCACAACTGTGAGGAAGGACAGAATGCCTGCACTGCTGCATTCCCACGAAGTCAGCCAACTTCTCGAACTGGTCCAGGACCAGCCTGGTTCCACCTCCGTCTTCCTCGACCTGCTCGGCCAGATCAAGGACCGGGTGGCCGCCGCCATCGACGCCGACCCCCTGGTCGCCGAGCGTCTGGGCGGCAACCGGCACCGGCTGATCGACATCGAGTTCCGCGAGGAGGAGCAGAAGGTCGCCGACGCCCAGGTGTCGGTCCGCCTCGCCGAGGCGGTCATCTACGACTACGACCGCAGCGTCCTCATCATCGCCGTGCTGGACCTGCGGGCCGGCGTGGTGGAGGCGATCGTCGAACGGCCGGGCATCCAGCCCGCGCTGACCGCGGAGGAGCGGGAGGAGGCGTACGAGCTGGTCGTCACCGACGACCGGTACGAGGCGCTGCGTGCCCGCGGCCCGGTCGACATGGTGGCCCTGCCGGCCCGGGCGGCCCAGATCGAGGAGAACCCCCGCTTCGGCCACCGGCTCTTCCAGCTCTACTTCTGGTCCCGCGGTGACGCGCCGGCCCGGGTCGGGCAGGCGGCGGTCGACCTGAGCACCCGCGAGGTCGTCCCGACCGACGAGGCGCGGGGCACCGCGTCGGGGCCGCAGACCCAGGCTCCCCACAACTGACGAGGAGACAACCAATGCCTGGCGGTTACATCACCCACGCCAACTGGACCTTCGGATACTCGATCAACACGATGCAGGGCACCGGGCTGCGGCTCGCCCACGCCCACTTCGACGGCCGACCCGTCCTGTTCCGGGGCGAGCTGGCCTTCACCCTGGTCGACCACGGCCCGACCCACGGCGTGGCCAAGAACGGCCTCGGCGCCCGGGGCGGCGGGTCGCCCCTGGTGCCGCTGCTGCCCACGGCGCCCAACGCGGCCGGGAGCGACCTGCCCCCGACGGCGATCGCCACCAACGACAGCCAGTACGACGCCGCCGCCAATCCGACCGGCGCGGTCCACGTCGAGCGGTACGGCCCCAGCGGCATCGAGCCGGCGAAGGTCGCCTTCTGGGCGAAGTTCCAGGCCGGTGACTACCAGTACGTGCACCGCTGGGAGCTCTTCGAGGACGGCGTCATCGCCGCCTCGGTGGGTGTCGGCGGGCGGCCGGCCGCCGGCCCGGTGGCGGGCCTGCCGCACACCCATCACCACTACTACCGGCTCGACCCGGACGTGGCGACGATCGGCGGGAACACCGTCCAGCTCGGCACCCGGGGCGGGGCCGCCGCGACCCAGTGGCAGAACGTGGCGCGTGGCGCCCACACCCTGGAGCCCGGCTCCCGGCTGCGGGTGGCGAGCGAGGCGCCCAAGCCCAACGGCCTGCTCCGTTCCTACGAGCTGCTGCCGGGGTCGAACATCGGCCCGGACGGCCGCACCAGCAGCGCCGACCTCTGGGTCGCGCCCTACCGGGGCAACCTGGACGACGGCTACGAGGTCGGCACCGACGACAGCGTTCTGACCTCGAGGTACGCGGCTGAGACGGGCGCCTCGGTGGGCGAGGAGAACGACCTCAGCCTGTGGTACGCGCTGCGGCAGCACGTCGAGCCGCGGACGGCGGGCGAGGAACACCGGATCGTGCCCTACCGCTTCACCGGCTTCCGGCTGGACCCGCGCGACTTCCTCGACGACACTCCGAACCGGCTGTACCGGACCTCACCGCCCTCGCCGTGAGGCGGGCGGCCTGATCCGAGGTCGAAAACAGGGGTGGGGCCCTCGGCGGCCCCACCCCGTCGTCGCGTCCCCGGACGGTCAGCCCGTCGGCGGCTTGAGCCGGTCGGGGGCCGGCTCCCACAGCTCGATCCGGTTGCCTTCGGGGTCGATCGCCCAGCCGAACCGGCCTTCCGGATAGTCCTCGGGCTCGGGGCTGACCTCCACGCCGGCGGCCCGCAGCTGCGCGAGCATCGCCGCCATGTCCCGGACGCGGAAGTTGAGCCGTACCGCCTGCCCGGTCTCCTCCTCGACGTCGGCGCCGTACGGCGCGAAGACGGTGGGGCCCTGCTCCTGCCACCAGTCCCGGTCCTCGTCCGGAGTGGGCGGTGGCGTGAGGCCGAGGTGGTCGACGTACCACTTCGTCATCGCCGTCGGGTCCTTGACCCGGAAGAAGAGACCACCGATGCCCGTCACACGTTCCACAGGGAACCTCCGTCTGATCCGCCCCGCACCCGACGGGGCCGGGCGCTCACGTCTCGTGCACTATGACTGTCAGTCATAGTGCACGAGACGCACGATCCACGCCAGCCGGACACGGGTGGGCGGGCCGTCAATCTCCGGAGCCGCGCCCAGCCGGCACCAGACCGGCGAACCGGAGCAGTTCCACCATGCCGAAGACACCGTTCTGACCGGCCAGAGTGGGTCGCCAGGCGGGGTAGGCGGAGCAGTACGACATCGGGTCTCCCTTCAGGATTCCCAGCAACACCTCCGCCACCAGCCGCCCGCCGACCGGGCCGAGCCGGTGCCCGCCGGTGAGCACCTCCGCCTCCTTCAGGATGTAGTACCAGAGGTAGGCGGGACCGTCGAAGTCCAGCAGCTCGTCGGAGAGCGGCACCTCTCCCATGGCGCGTGCGACGTCCTGGCCCGACGGCAGCTGCTGCGCCTCGCTGCGCAGCATGTTCCGCACGGCCAGCGAGCCGAGCGACTTCGCGAGCGCGCCCTCCTTCGCTCCCGGCACCGCGCTCACCGGCAGGTTGAGCAGCGCCGACGTGAGCGAGGCGCCGAACGCCTTGGCCCGCTGGGGTACCCGGTTCGGGTCGGTCCGGAAGAACAGCGACCAGTCGATCGAGTGCTCGGGCAGGATCCGCCCGCCCCGCAGGTCCGCCCGCGGACTCGGGGGCGCGTTCCGGTCGGCCGGGAACAACGGCGCGCTGAACTTCTCGTTGATCTGGTAGCGGGGCAGGATCGTCGAGTGCATCACCCGGAACGCGGCGACCGCGAACTCCACCGGGATGTACGGCACCGGACGGGGGTCGTAGAAGCGCAGGCCGTTCTCGAAGATGTCGTCGACGATGTGCTGCCCGACGAAGAGCGGCAGGTACTCGTGCACCACGATCCACTGGAAGTGCCAGCGGACCAGCTGCTGTGCCTTGTAGGTGAGTTCGTTGTAGTAGTTGTCGAGGGAGAGCAGATCGTCGAGCCGGCCGGCCGGCGCGTCACCCGGGGCCGCCGGTCGTGACCGGACCCGGTCGCCGACCGCGTCGGTGAGGCTGCCGTCGGCCAGCCCGTCCACCACGCGGTTGTGGAACTTGATGAACGCGAGGTGGATGTGGGCGATCAGCATGTTCTCGTCGTTGCGCGGATCCCCGATCAGCGGCACCCCCTCGGCGGTTCGCGCGAAGTCGGTACCGCCCGGCCCGAGTACCAGTTTGGTGCCGTGCGACGCCTGGTCGTAGAGGTAGGGGTCGACTGTCGGCCCGGCGCCGTAGAGCGCGTCGAGGTCGAGCCGCGGCGGCCGGAACGCCTGGATGGCCTCCGGGTCGACCTGCTGGTTCAGGACGGTGGTGGGGTCGAAGGTGATGTTGTGGTCGATGAACTGGGCGAGGTAGACGAAGCCGGTGTCGACCGGGCCGAGCTTGTCCGGGGTGATCTTTCCCGCGTCCAGCCGGCCTCCCGGAAGCCCGTACTCCTCGGCCAGCGGCAGGCCGGTCGGGCGACGGGGCGGCAGGTTGGGAAACATCCGGCCGAACCGGCCGTGCTGTGCGGTGTTCCCCGGGGGAACGTGGAGGCCGCGGTGCTGTGTGACGCCGTGACGCATGGCAGTCCCTTCATGAGGCTGACGCGAAGGGGCGCGACACCTGGTCGCGCCCCTTCGCCATTGATAGCCACCGTCGGGTGCCGGGGTCTTCTCCCGGCTTGCGGATCCGCCACGCAGCCGCGGACGCGCCCGGCCGCTCAGCCGGCGAGGAAGCCGCCGTCCACGGCGAGCACCGCGCCGGTCACGTAGCTCGCCTCGGCCGAGGCGAGGAAGACGGCCGCGCCGACCAGGTCCTCCGGCTCCGCCACCCGGCCGATCGGGATCCGCTGGGCCAGCATGGCCTGGACCTCGGGGGCCTGCAGGAGCGGCTCCATCATCGGCGTCCGGGTCGCTCCGGGGATCAGCTCGTTGACCCGTACGCCCTGCGGGGCGAACTCGGCGGCCCAGCTCACCGTCAGCATGTGCAGCGCCGCCTTCGCGGCGGCGTACACCGCACCGCCCGGAGAGCCCCGGTGGGCGCCCGCGGTGGTCACGTTGACGACCGACCCGCCGCGCTCCACGAGGGACGGCAGAGCGGCCCGGGTGACGAACAGCGGCGCCTTGAAGTTGATCGCCAGGACCTCGTCGACGTTCTCCTCGGTCACCTGGCCGGCGGTGCCCATGCTCATCACGCCGGCGTTGTTCACGACGACGTCGACCCCGCCGTGGCTGTCCAGCACCGCCCGCACCAGCCGGCCGGCCTCACCGGGCCGGGACAGGTCCGCGAGGACCGCCTCGGCCCGCCCTCCGGCGGCCGAGATCCGCTCGACCACGGCGTCGGCGCGTTCCTTGTCCCGGCCGTGCACGACCACAGTGGCGCCCTCGGCCGCGTATCCCGCGGCGATGGCCCGGCCGATGCCGGAGGTGGAGCCGGTGACCAGCGCTACTCTTCCCTCGAGACGGTTCATGACGGCACTCCGATCGACGTGTGGTCCGGGCTGTCGGTCCGGTCCGGCGACGCGGTGGGTCGCGGCGGCCGGATGACGAGGGTGAGCAGCGCGGCCGCGACGAGGATCACGGCCGCGACCTGGAAGGCGAGCACCGTGCCGCCGATGGCGGCGGCGTCCTCGCCGGCGCCGTCGGAGACCATCTGCCGCGACCTCAGCCCCGCGAGACTGACCAGCAGCGCCAGGCCGACGGCACCGCCGATCTGCTGGGCGACGGTCAGCATCCCCGAGCCGAGGCCGGCGTCCTCGGCGGTGGTGGCGGACATCGCGGCGGTGGCGAGGACCGGCACGGCGAGCCCGGCGCCCAGCGCGACGAGCACCATGCCGGGCAGGATGTCCGGCAGGTAGCGTTCGGTCCCGTCGATCCAGGACAGGTAGAGCAGTCCGGCCGCGGTGAGCAGCGGTCCCACGAGCAGCACCGGCCGGGGGCCGAGGCGCCCGACCAGGCGCTGCGAGAGCGAGATGCCGATCAGCAGGCACACGGCCATTGGTACGTACGCCAGGCCGGTCTGCAGCGGCGACCAGCCCAGGCGCTCCTGGACGTGCAGGGTGAGCAGGAAGAACATCGCGAACAGGCCGGTGGTGAAGAGCATCATGGTGCCGTTCGCCGCGCTGCGCGTGCGGTTGGCGAAGAACCGCAACGGCACGAGCGGGTACGCGACCCTGCGTTCCTGGAGCACGAACGCCGCGAGCAGCACCACGGCCACCGCCAGCGGAACGAGCGCGCGAGGGCTGCCCCAGCCGGCGCCGGGCGCCTCCAGCAGCGCGAACACCAGGGCGGCGAGGCCGACCGTGGCGGTGACCGCGCCCGGGATGTCGACCCGTTGGCGAGCGGCCGTCGCGGCGGGCGGAACCAGTGCCGGCACCAGCGCGAGCACGACGACCGCCACCGGCAGGTTGATCAGGAAGACCAGCCGCCAGGAGACCAGGTCGGTGAGCAGACCGGACAGCACGTAGCCGACGATTCCGCCGAGGGCGGCGATGCCGCCCCAGAGGCCGATGGCCTTGGCCCGCTCCGCGCCCTCCGCGAAGATCAGGGTGATCAGGGCGAGCGCGGTCGGCGAGGCCAGCGCGCCGCCGACGCCCTGGAGGAACCGTGCCGCCACCAACTGCCAGGGCTCCTGCGCGACGCCGCAGGCGAGCGACGCCACGGCGAAGACGGCCACACCGGCGAGGAACACCCGACGGTGCCCGACCAGGTCCCCGGCACGTCCACCGAGCAGGATCAGGCCGCCGAAGGCCAGCAGGTAGCCGTTGACGACCCAGGCCAGGCCGGTGGCCGAGTAACCGAGGTCCTCGCGGATGGACGGCAGCGCGACGTTCACCACCGTGTCGTCCACGACCAGCATGAACTGCACGAAGCAGAGCAGTGTCAGCGCCCACCAGCGCCGGCGTACGGGTGAACGGGGCTCATCGGCCGCAACGGCCATGTCTCCTCCTGGGTTAGTGCACGACGTCTCACGCGCGGCGTGACTCGACGACCATGGGCAGGCTGTTGGGCAGGCCGCCCTTGGCGACCGACGGCTTCACGACGTGACCGGGCACCGGCCGCAGGCGCAGCCGGCGGACGAGCGTGGCGAACACGACGAGCATCTCGGTCATGGCGAACTGCTCGCCGATGCAGATGTAGCGGCCGGAACCGAACGGCAGGAACGCGTTGCGGGGCACCTCTGCCGCACGTTCCGGCAGCCACCGGTCCGGGTCGAACCGGAGCGGATCGCGGTAGATCCGGGGGTCGCGGTGGATCGCCTGCGGGCTGAACATGATGGTCGCGCCGGCCGGCAGGGCGTACCCGCCGAGTTCGACGGCCCGGGTCGTCTGGCGGGTCAGCACCCACATCGCGTACAGCCGCAGCACCTCGCTGAGGAAGCGCCGGGTGTACTCGAGCTTCGGCAGGTCGGCCGCGGTGACCGGCCGGTCGCTGAGCACGTCCGTCAGCTCCTCGTGCAGCCGGCGCTCGACGTCCTCCCGCTGGCCCAGCTCGTACGCCGCCCACACCAGGGCACCGTTCGTGGTCTCGGTCGCGGCGGTGGCGATGGTCATCACCTCGGCGTGGACCTGCAGGTCCGGCATCGGCTCGCCGGTGTCCTCGTCACGGGCCGCGAGCAGCATCGACAGCACGTCCCCGTGGTCGACACCGTCGCGCCGGTACGCCTGGATCATCCGGTCGATGATCTGGTGCAGCCGGTGCAGCGCCCGGTCGAAGCGGCGGTTGCCCGGGGTGGGAAGGGCCGCGAGGGCCGGCATCATGGTGCGGACGGCCACGCCGCTCACCGCGATCGGGATCGACGTGCGGAACTCCTCGACCGCCTCGCGCCCGATGTCGGAGGCGAACAGCGCCTTCGCCGCGACGGTGAGGGCGATCTCGCGCATCTCCTGTTCCATCACGATCCGGTCGCCGTCGCGCCAGCCGGCGATCCGCTCGCCGGCGATGGCGCGCATGACGTCGACGTAACCCGCGACGCGTTCCTTGTGGAACGCGGGCTGCATGAGGCGGCGCTGGCGGTGGTTGAAGTCGCCGGTCGAGCACGAGATGCCGTTGCCGAGCACGAGCTTCGCCTTCTCGACCAGAGGGCCCTTGCCGGCGAAGGCCGGGGCGTCGGTGACCAGCACGCGGCGCAGCAGGTCGGCGTCGTTGACCACGTAGACCGGTTTGCGGCCGAGGTAGATCCGGACCACCGGCGCGGTGTCCCGGGCGCGCTCCATCAGCCGGAGTCCCTGGCTCATCAGCAGCGGTGCGTGCCCGGCTATGGGCAACCGGCCGGGCAGCACCGGCACCTCTGGCTTCGTCGTGTCTGCGGCGACCATCGGATCCTCCCCGGCGGTTCGCGCCCCACCCGGCTGGCAGCGCCGGCCGGGATGCACCGCGGGCGAGCGGCGATCAGCCGACGGGACGGCGGCGCACGGAATCCGTCGCCGCCCGACGCCCTCTATGACTAACAGTCATAGTGGAGTATGACTATCAGTCAGTGCAACCCCGGCGCGCCGTTCACCTGCCGGGCGAGGGGTCGTCCCGCCGGCGCCGGTGGAGCAGCCGCAGTCCGACGACCAGCAGCACCAGCAGGTCGGCCCCGAGCAGCACGAGCACCCACGGCTCGGCCGACGCGCCGTGCGAGTGCCCGCCCCCCGCCGGATCGACCTGGACACGCGGATCGGGCCGGTCGCCGACGACTGCCGGCGGCGCGTCCCCACGTACGTCGAACCGGATCGTGCCGGCCAGCTCACGGCCGGCGCCGAACTCCGCGTGATAGGCCACCAGGTACGTCCCCTCGCCGGCCGGCGGCACGGCGATGCTGACCTGGCGTCCACGAACGACCGGGCGGCCGACCTGCGGCGCGATCCCGGGCGCGGCGACCGAGAGGTGCGTCCCGGAGCCGGCCGGCGGACGGTCGAAGGTGAGCGTGACCGAGGACGGCGGCCGGCCGACGACCGCCCGGTCCGCGGGCGCCGCGGAGACCATCCGGACCGGTGCCGCGGCGGACAGGATGCTCAACAGCGGTACGCCGAGCGCGAGCGCCGCCACCGCCGCACCGGCCGCCCAGCCCGTGCGGGCCGGCCGGGCGGCGGGGACGGGCACGTCAGGCCCCCGCGGGAGCGGGACGACGACAGCTGCACCGCATCAGTGCCCGCTCGTGCCACGTCGGACGCAGGTGCAAGCCGATCGCGATCACCATCGGCGCGAAGACCACGGCGTTGTAGAACAGGTGCAGCTCGACGCGCGGGAACACGACCTGGGCGAGGCTGGTCGGCACCGGGCGACCCAGCAGGTACTGACCGGTGAGCGACTGGACGAGCAGCAGCAGGTGCTCCAGGTGGTGCCACACCTGCACGCCGAGGGCGATGCCCCACCACAGCCGGGCGCGGCCGACGAAGCCGTCCCGCAGCAACCAGAAGCCGGCGAGCATCACCAGGGCGTATCCGTAGTGCAGCCACTCCGACTCGATCAGCCACGGGAAGGGCATGCCCAGCAGACCACGGGCGTCGGGCCGGCTCCAGCCCAGGATCCAGATCTGCGCGGCCTGCACGAGGTGCTCGGCCCAGTGGGCCAGCACGACGAACGTGAACACGTTGATCGCGGCGCGGTGCCAACTGGTGTTCCACGTCGTGACGAGCGACGTGGGGTTCACCGGCTGGAGCCGCCGAGGACGGTCGGACATCGGGCCTCCGGGGATCGGCGCTGACGGCGTGGCCGTAGCGGTCGGACGGCTTCGACGGTAGGAGCGGACCGGGTCCGGAACCTCTTCCCGCTTGCTGTCCGTCCCGGCCGGACGGTCCCGGCCCGTGCGGGCTGCCGGCCGGCCGCCGGAGGCGGGTCGCGCGGCCGGCGCCGGACCGGGCATAGTGGGCCGCGGCGCCATCGACCGGCGTCGCCGGCTCGGGGGAAGAGGTGGTGGGGTGTGACGACGCGCTCACGTGTCCGGCTGGCCCGGGCGGCCGCACTGGTGGCGCTGGCCGGAGGGACGCTCGTGGTGGCGGTGGCGGTGGCGGCGGCACCGGCGACGGCCGCGCCGGAGACGGTGAGCATCCTGAGCGTGTCGGCGGAGAACGTGAAACCCCGCGAGACGGTACGTGTGCAGTTCCGCGTCACCAACGACGGACGCCGCGCCGAGACGGCGATCGTGGTGGTGGGCGGCGGCCTGCGGTGCGCCACCGGCTGCCGGGCGGAGCCGAATCTCCGGCCCGGTCAGAGCCGGACCTTCGACGCGACACTCGTGGCCCCTGACGCTCGCCCGGGCGAGACCACCGGCCTCAACATCTCGGTCGGCGTGCGGCTCGCCGGGCAGAACAGCTACGCGTACAAGATGGTCTACGTCCACGGGCCGGGCGCCTCGCCCTCCGGCGAGGCCGAGCCGGCGGCGGGGGTGAGGGGGGTCTCCGGCCGGGTCGGCGACGCCGACGAAAAGGCCATCGGCGGGGCGGATCTGACCATCCGGGACAGTGCCGGCCACGAGTACCGGACGACCAGCGACCGCAGCGGCCGGTTCTCGATCACGTCCAGGGCCGGCAGGACGATCGCCGAGGGATCCATCACGGTCCGCGCGACCATGGACGGCTACCGCACCGCCCGCGCGACCGTACGGGGCCGGGCCGGTGACGTCGCGACCGTACGGTTGACCCTCTCCGCGGTGCCGGCGCCGACCACGACGTCGCCGTCGCCCACCGCGGAGGCGAGCCCTCTCGCCGAGGCGGCTGACGACGACACCCCCGCGGCCGCGCCGCCCACACTCACGGCCACCGGCGACGAGGGCGGCAGTACGTCGATGTTCCTGCTGGGCGGCCTGCTGGTCGCCGCGGGCCTGGGCGCGCTCGCACTGGTGATGGTGCGGCGCAGGAGCGCACCGGGCGCGGCGGCGGAGGCGGCCGCTCTCCCGGCGGCCCGGCTGCCGGCCGGCGGAGACCTGGCCGACGCGCCGACCGCGATCCTGCACATCGGGCCGGCCGGCGGAAGCCCGGCTGTCCCGGGTCCGCCGGGGCGCGCGAAGGCTCGCCCTACGCCGTCCGCTGCGGGCCGACGACGCTCCAGCAGAGGCCGGCAGGGTCGCGCAACATGACCTGGTGCGACGGGGCAGCCGGCGGCTCGAGGTGGGCGCCCGCGGCCACCGCCCGCCGCAGCACCGACTCGGGGTCCGTCCGCTCGATGGTCAACACCTCGTCACGGTCTGCGGCCACCGACGGGTCGCCCGCCTCCCACCACTCGCTCACGGTCAGGTGATGGCCGCCGACGGCCAGTTCCGCGTGCACGACATGCCCGTCGAGCAGGCACTCCCGTTGGATGGCCACGGCGTCGAAGACGTCCGTGTAGAAGGCGATCGCCTCGCTTGTGTCGCTGACCGTCAGGTGCGGTCCCGTACGCTGGTCCTGTGCCCGCATGAGACTGCTGTCCCTTCGCTACTCGGCGATCCGGGTCCGACCGGTCCAGCGGAAGACCACCGGCTCGACCGCCGCGGCGGCGTTGCCCCGCTCGAAGTGCTCGTACCCGCCGTAGTACAGGATCTTGATCTTCTTCTCGGCCGTGGACACCCGACGGCTGCGCAGGTCGGCCGGCAGGTCGGCCGGGCCGCCTTCCAGGACGACATCGATGACGCCGGCGGCGTCCCGGGCGACCGGATCAGCTTGCGAAACGTCCTTCATGGCACGACCTCCGTCGCATTCCGCACACCTTACGAGCCGCTACAGGGGCGACGGCGGCTCGGTCCACACAGGTCCAACGACACCCGATGCCGGGTGAACCGAACGTAGTGCAGATCACATTTCGCCGGCACCCTTAGCGCACCCCTAGATACGCCCTGGGCAGCGACGATGCCCAGACCAGCCCTGTCGGGCGGCGGGCTCACTCCCAGCGGAAGAAGCGCGTCGCCCCCAGGGAGGCGACGGCGGCCGTGACGGCCAGGGCGATCAGCTGCGGCAGTTCGGGGTCGGCGCCCGCCCACGCCGCGCCGATGGTGTCGACCGTCGCGCCGAGCGGCGAGTAGTCGGCGACGACGGCCAGGGCACTCGGCATCCGGTCGCGGGGCAACCAGGCACCGGCCAGGAAGAGCAGCGGGAAGAACAGCGCGGGGCCGATCGACTGTGCCGCCCTGGCCGACGGCGCCAGCGCCGCGATCAGCAGGCCGACGGCGAACAGGCACGCGACCCCGAGGAGGAAGGCCAGCACGAACCCGGGCAGGTTGGCCGGCGCCCGCTGGTCCAGCAGGAACCGCACGGCGATCGCGGTGACCACCGCACCGAGCACGCCCATCACGAGGTTGACCACGACCTGGGCGACCAGCAGCAGCGCGGGCTGCACCGGGGTCGTCGCCAGACGGCGCAGGATCCGGCGTTCCCGGTAGATGCCCAGCGCCATCGGCAGGGTGAAGAGCGCGAGCATGCCGATGGTGAGAGCCAGCGCGAGCGACGGCAGGAACGTCTGCTCGGCGTGCTGCCCGGTGTCGGCGGCCGTACCGGCACGCTGCGGCAGGCCGAAGACGAGCATCAGGCCGATCGGCAGGGCGAAGACGAAGAACAACGACACGGGCTCCCGGAGGAACAGCTTCGTCTCGACGGCGATCAGCTTGGACAGGGCGCTCACGACGACCTCCCGTCGGTCGGGGACTGCGCGGCGGTCCGGCCGCCACGGCCGGTCAGGGCGACGAAGGCGTCGTCGAGGCTGGGCTGCTCGACCCGCAGGTCCGTGTAGGTTGTTCCGCGCCCGTTGAGCACCGACAGGACCGACTGGAGCACGTCCTTCGTGCCGGTCACCGTCACCTCCGCGCCGTAGCGGCTGACCCCGGTCACGTCGGGCGAGGCGAGCAGCAGGGCGTCCTCGACCGGCTCCGCCGGGCGGAAGTGCACACGGTGCTCGCTGCCGACGCGGGCGAGCAGGCCAGCGGGGCTGTCGATGGCCACCACCCGCCCCTTGTCGATGATCGCGATCCGGTCACAGAGTCGTTGCGCCTCCTCCATGAAGTGAGTGACCAGCACGACGGTGACGCCGCGGTCGCGAATCCGCTCGACGAGATCCCAGGTGTCCCGGCGGCCCTGCGGGTCGAGGCCCGTGGTCAGCTCGTCGAGGATGGCGATCTCCGGCCTGCCCACCAGCGCCAGGGCCACCGACAGTCGCTGCTTCTGCCCGCCGGAGAGCTTCTGGAAGTAGGTGTTGCGCTGCTCGGCCAGGCCTAGGTCGGTCAGCAGCTCGTCGATGTCGGCCCGGTTGCGGTAGAAGGACCGGTACAGGTCCAGCGCCTCCCGCACCCGCACCTTGTCCGGCAGCTGGCTCTCCTGGAGCTGGGCGCCGACGCGCTGGCGCACCTCGGTGCGGTCGCGCACCGGGTCCAGCCCGAACACCCGGACGGTCCCGCCGTCGGGACGGCGCAACCCCTGCACGCACTCCACAGTGGTCGTCTTGCCGGCGCCGTTCGGGCCGAGGACGCCGAAGATCTCGCCCTGCTCGACGGTGAAGGAAACGTCGTCGACCGCGACCTTCTCGCCGTACCGCTTCTGCAGATGATCGACCTCGATGACCGGCATCTGGGGTGGTCCTCCTTCATGTGCGGTTTGCCGTCGGAAAGGGCGGACCCCTCGGCTGATCGCGGCGTCGGTTCGCGGGAACGGGCCGGACCCGGGCCGACCGACGCCCGACATCATCCGCGCAACCGATGCGCCGATCAACTGATCGGGTGACGAATCGGGGGTGTCGATGTCGGGGAACGATCCTCCACAGGGGTGCCGCCCGGCGACAGGGGTGTCGCCCGGTCACGCCAGGTGTCCGTGCGTCCGTCCGGGCGGGCGGCGGCTCCGGGCGGCTTCTCGCCCACGGATCCGGTGTGGCTCGTCACCGCCGTGCCGGGCACAGCGGCAGCAACTCGTCGAGCCGGGTCAGAACGACGTCCGGGCCGGCCGTGCGCAGCGTCTCCTCGTCGGACTCGCCCCACAGCGCGGCCACCGCCGTCACCCCGGCCGCCCGCGCGCTGGCCAGGTCGCTGGGCGCGTCGCCGACCATCAGCGCCTCCGCGGGCCGGGCCCCGAGCAGGTGCAGCGCCCGCCGTACGATGTCGGGCGCGGGCTTCGGGCGGGGCACCTCGTCCGAGCCCACCACGTGGTCGACGAGCGGCAACAGGTCGAGCCGGCCGAGCAGGTCCCGGGCGCGTACGCCGCTGCGGCCGGTGGCCACGGCGAGCCCGATCCCCCGCCGACGCAGGGTGCGCAGCAGCTCCGCCGCGCCGACGACCGGGCTGACCCGGTGTGCAAGGCGGTTGCTCTCCCGCACGAACGGCTCGGCGAGCGCCGCTGGCAGACCCATCAGCTCCAGCACCTCCGGCAGGTACCGGCCCGGGTGGCGGCAGTACTCCTCGACCGGGGCCATGCCGTCGCCGACCACCTCGGCGTAGGCGAGGGCGAACGCCTCTCTGGCCACGGCGAGGCTGTCGACCAGCACCCCGTCGAGGTCGAACACCACCGCCCGGACACCGTCGGGTGCCGCCGTCGCCCTCGCGACCACCGATGTCACCTCCCCGCCCGCACGACCGCCACGGCCGGTAGGGGTGGCAGGCCGCGGAGGCCCCCGACTACGGTCAGGACCGTTCTCCCGGCCCACCGGCGCGGCGCACTCGCCCACCCGGATCCGGCGGTACCCCACGACCCTACCGGCGTCGCGGCCCCCGGCAGGGCTCGGACCGGGCCGCTGAGAGGATCGCACCATGCCGCTGCTGGGCTGGCTGACGAAGGGCACCGACGAGCACCCGGACGCGATCCGGGTCGACGGCCGGGCGGTGTCCTGGGTGGAGCTTCGCCGCCTTGCCACGGCGGTGGCCGACGAGCTGCGCGGCGTCGACCGGGTGGCGATCGAGGCCACCGCCACCCTGGAGACCGTGGTCGGCGTGGTGGGCGCGCTGACGGCCGGGGCGGCGGTCGTGCCGATCCCGCCGGACGCCGGGCCGATGGAGCGCGATCACATCCTGCGCGACTCGGGCGCGACGGCGCTGCTGGCCCCGGCCGGCGCGGAACGCACCGTCGGTGACGCCGGCCGGCCCGTCGTACCCGTCGACCTGACCCGCCGGTCGGACACCGTCCACCCCGAGCCGGATCCGGCCTGCACCGCGGTGATCCTCTACACCAGCGGCACCACCGGCGCCCCGAAGGGCGCCGTGATCTCCCGCCGCGCGATCGCCGCCTGCCTCGACGGGCTGGCCGACGCCTGGGCATGGACGCCGGACGACCTGCTGGTGCACGGCCTGCCGCTGTTCCACGTGCACGGGCTGGTGCTCGGCGTGCTCGGACCACTGCGGCTGGGCAGCCGGCTGCACCACGTGGGCCGCCCCCGCCCCGACCGGTACGCCGCCGCCGACGGCACCATGTACTTCGGGGTGCCGACGGTGTGGTCCCGAATCGCCGCCGACCCGGACGCGGCCCGGGCGCTGCGTCCGGCGCGGCTGCTGGTCTCGGGCAGCGCGGCGCTGCCGGCGGCGGTCTTCGCCGACCTCGCCACCCTCACCGGTCACCGGGTCGTCGAGCGGTACGGGATGACCGAGACCCTGATCACTGTGAGCGCCCGGACGGACGGCCCACGCCGGCCCGGCACCGTCGGGCTGGCGCTGCCCGGGGTCCGTACGCGGCTGGTCGGCGACGACGGCACCCCGCTCCCGGCCGACGGGGCGACGATGGGCGAGCTTCAGGTCACCGGCCCCACGCTGTTCGACGGCTACCTCAACCGTCCGGACGCCGACGCGGCGAGCCGTACCCCGGACGGTTGGTTCCGCACCGGGGACGTCGCCACCGTCGACCCGGACGGCTGGCACCGGATCGTCGGCCGGGCGTCGACCGACCTGATCAAGAGCGGTGGCTACCGGATCGGCGCCGGCGAGGTGGAGGACGCCCTGCTGACGCACCCGGGGGTCCGTGAGGCAGCCGTGGTGGGCACCCCGCACCCCGACCTCGGTCAGCAGGTCACCGCGTACGTGGTGGGCGACGGGGTGGGCGAGGCCGAGCTGATCGACTTCGTGGCCCGGCACCTTTCGGCGCACAAGCGACCACGCGAGGTGCGCCTTGTCGACGCCCTGCCCCGCAACGCCCTGGGCAAGGTGCAGAAGACGCGGCTCAGCGCAGACGGTTAGGACGCGACCGCCGGGATGCTGATCGCGGTGACCACCAGCCCCCGCTCGACCAGGAACCTGCCCGCGAACGCCCGCACCTCGGCCCCGCCGAACACCGGACCGGGCACCAGCAGCCGGGCCTCGAACGTGCCGGCCGGGTCGAACACGATGTCCGCCTCGGAGAAGTCCAGCCACTGGCCGGTGAGCGGGAACCACGCCTTGTACACCGCCTCCTTGGCGCTGAACAACAGGCGGTCCCAGCAGACGGCGGGGCGGACCGCGCCCAGCGTGACGGTGCGCGACCGTTCGGCCGGCAGGGCGATCGCTCCAAGCACCCCGTCGGGCAGCGGGGCGTGCGGCTCGGCGTCCACCCCGAGGCTGGCGAACACCGCCGTACGGCCGACGACCGCCGCCCGGTAGCCATCGCAGTGCGTCATACTGCCGACCACGCCGTCCGGCCAGAGCGGGGCACCGCGTGCGCCGGAGACGATCGGCGCCGGGGCGAGGCCCAGCTCGCCGAGGGCCAGCCGGGCGCAGTGCCGCACTGTGGTGAACTCCCGGCGTCGCTTCTCCACCGACCGTGCCACCAGCGCCTCCTCCTCGGGGAACAGGGTCACGCCGGCGGGATCGGTGAAGGACTCGGACACCGCCACGGTGGGGGGCAGGATCTGCTCGATCACGTTGGCCGATGGTAGGCGCTGCGGCACCCCTCGCCGCGGCGGGCCTCGGCGATAGGTGCACCATAGGGGTCGGGTACGGGTGCCGGCCTGCACGGGACAGGTGCCACTCTGGGCGCCGTCCCGGTCCTGCGGGCGGGGCACCTGGATTTGGGGCGGATGGACGCGGGAATGGCGATGCTTACTGGCAAAGTGGTGCGGTTCGACGAGGTGCGGGGCTACGGGTTCATCGCCCCGGACGACGGCAGCGACGACGTGTTCGTGCACGCGAACATGCTCGACGGCGACAAGTGGGCACTGACGCCCGGCGTCCCGGTCGAGTACGACGCGGTGGAGACCGAGCGCGGCCCCAAGGCCGTGCTGGTGCGGGTGTCCGGCGTCGCCCCGGGTGCGGATCGCGTCCCGGCGGCCGGTGCCGGGCTGTCCGCCCGGGCCGGCGTCACGGTCGGCGGCGGGCGCAGCAGGGACAGCGGGCAGGCCACGGGCGGCGCGGAGGACGACGAGGGTCTGTGCGACGTCCTCTCCGAGCGGGCCTTCTCCGCGGAGACCACCGAGGCGCTGGTGACCTCCGTGTCGGACCTGACCGGAGCGCAGATCGTGGCGGTACGTGCGAGGATGCTGGAGCTGGCCCGGCGGCACGGCTGGGTGGAGGGCTGACCGTGGCGGGGGCGGGTCACCGCCGCCCGCTGTCCGGCCGGCTCAGCCGCGGGCGATCAGCAGAGACTTCCTGATCCGCCCGAAGGCGCTGCGCGGCAGCTCGTCGACGAAGTGCACCCGCCGGGGGCGCTGGCCCGCCGAGAGGTACCGGCCGACGTGGTCGATGAGCACCTGCGCGGTCACCCCCTCGGCGACGACGTAGGCGGTGACCTGCTCGCCGAGCGCGTGGTGCGGCGTGCCGACGACGGCGGCGTCGCGCACGCCGGGGTGGCTCAGCAACGCCTCCTCGATCTGCCCGGTGGGCATCCGCCGGCCCCGGCTGTGCACCACGTCGAGCCCGCACCGCCCGATGATCCGGTACGTGCCGTCGGGGGCCACGCTGGCCAGGTCCCCGGTGGCGTGCCAGCGACCGGCGGCGAGGCTCCGCCCGCCGACGTACCCGCTGAACAGCGTCGGCCCGCAGACGCTCAGCTCGCCCGCCGACTGGCCGTCGGCCGGCACCGGCCGGTCCTCGCGGTCCAGCACGCGCGTCTCGACGCCGGGCAGGGGGGTGCCGACAGCGCCCGGAACCGTACGGTCGCCGGCCCGCCCGGTCAGCGCGACGAGCGTCTCGGTGGTGCCGTAGGCCTGCACCGGCCGGTGCGAGGTGAGCAGTCGGAGCCGCTCGGCCACGGCGCGGGCCAGCGGACCGTCCGCGGAAACGAGGATCCGCGCCGCGGACAGCGGCCGGGCCCGGTGGCCGTCCAGCGCTATCCTCGCCCACTGGTCGGGCGACGCCAGGTGCATGGAGCCGACCGGCCCGGCGGTGCCGGCGTCATCGAGGTGGACGAAACGGCTTCCGGCCCGCAGTGCGCCGAGCAGGCCGACGACCAGACCGTACGCCCGGAACAGCGGGGTGCCCTGGACGACCACGTCCTCCTCGCTCCAGTGCCACGCACGGGCCAGAAGGTCGAGGTCGGCGGCGATGGCGCGGCGCGAGATGCGCACCCCTCGTGGCGGCCCTGATGCGCCACCGGTGTAGAGGATGACGGCGTCGCTGCCCGGGGCGGGCTCGGGGTGCCGCGTCGAGGCGTGTTCTCGCAGGTCGACCGGGATCGTGGACAGGCCGTCGGCCCCGGACGGGGCACGGCCGAGGATCACCGTCGCTCCGGACTGCCGCAGGATGCGGCGGCGTTCGCGTTCGTCGGCGCCGGGAGGCAGCGGTACGAGCGGCGCCCCGGCGAGGAGGGCGCCGAGCATTCCGACCACCGCTTCCAGCGTCGGTGTGCCGTCGACCGCGACCGCGGTCGCGCCCCTGATCCGATCAGCGACGGCGGTGACGCAGCCCAGCAGGGCCTCGCTGGAGAGGGCTTCTCCGGCCACCGTGACCGCGTCGGCCCGATCCGCACCGAATCCACGCAGCACCGGCAGCAGTGTCATCTCCGCTATCCCCTGCGCGGGGCCGCAACGAGTCGCGGCGGCAGCTGGGACATCACGACGGCCACAGAACCCTTCAGGTCTCGGGCCTGCACGGCCCCATGTCCGGCTATCCAGACGGTGGAGACCGGGTGCCCCGAAATTAGGGCCGGGCTATCGTCGGGCACAACCCCTAGCCGCCGAGTCCGAATCCCCCTGTCCGGGCCTACTGGCCAGCTAGGACCGGATCCCGGCCGTCCGGACACAACGGCCGGCCCGAGCGCTCACTCCGGCTCGGCGAACAATACAGAGACCGCATTTGTCTTCAGCGAGCGAAAACCGATCGGAAAACGTCTTTCTCAATGCCCGGCAACTCGCCGTCACGACTTTATCGCATTGACGCGTCCCGCATGAGATCAGCCTTCAGGCCGAATGGGACCGCAGACCTCCGCAACCAACAGGACACTCGGACGCATAATTCCTTTTCATACATAATCGCAGAATCTCCCAAACGTCCGAATCGTGGCCCACCGACGCACACCAAGCCTCGACCGCCGGCAGGATCGGACAGGCATCGATCGCAGTTCCGGCATCGATGCCTTACATCGCAACAATCGAGCGCCTCCGGCAATTGCCGGAGGCCCGACCAGACCCCGCAGCCCCACCCCGGGGGCGGACGACACCTCCACACCAGCTGCCGGCACCAGGCCCGCCCGCGCCGGGATCGGCACGGGCGGGGTCACGAACGCCGAGTTCAACGACGATGACGCTCAGCTCGACGTCTCCGCACGCCGCAACCGCGGGCGGCTTCGAACACCTCGGCGAGAGCGACCGGCAACGCCCGGACGCCGGATTAGCACGGAAAAGCCCATTCGCCAATCAGCAGGCGGGCCGAATAAGCGGAACCATCGGCTCATGGGAGCGCTCTGTCACGGTACGGGACCAGCCGGCGACTTTCCGTCGCCACCCCCGGTCCGGGTCACCCGAGACAAGTAACCCATGTTTGCTCATCCTTTACACAACTCGGCTTGCCGCCCAATTGCCCAACTGCCATACTCCCACCATCAAGGAGGTCGATAGGAAGTGTCGACCCCGCGAGAGCTGGGGAATTATCGCCGACGCACACGGGAACACGGCTCGCAGCAGCCAACCGGTCAAGTCGGTCGATGGCGCACCGGCAAAGCTCGACACCCGTCGATACTTGCCGATAATGGAATGGGTCAAGAATTGCCGGTCTCCAATTTGGTCGAGCTGTCGGGCCGCACCGGGCACGCGGCCCTCCCCCGGAGGGGGCGGTGATGGAGCTGACCGAGCGTTCAAGCCAGCTCGGCCTGCTGGAGCGCCGACTCGCAGACCTGCTCCGCGGCGGCACCTCGCCGACCGACCGGCCGGTGACCGTGCTGACCGGCCCGGTCGGCTCCGGCAAGACCGCGCTCTCACAGACCTTCGCCCGGCGCGCCTGCGACGCCGGAGCACGGGTCATCGGCGCGAGCGCCTCCCGCGCGGAGCGCAGCGTACCGCTGGAGGTCGTCCGGCAGCTCGTCCGCGCGGTGCCGTCGTGCGCCGCGGACGCCCCCGACATCCGGGCCCGCCTCGCCAGGCTGCTGGACGCGGGCGCCCTCGCATGGAGCGACGCCGATCCGGCGGACGCGGAGAACGCCCGGCTCACCGCCGCCATCGGGCGCGCCCTGCTCGAACTGACCTCGCGGGGGCCGCTGGTCATCGTGGTGGACGACATCCACCACGCGGACGTGCCGTCGCTGCGCTGTCTCGATTACGTGGCCCGGCGGCTCTCCGGCCTGCCCGTGCTGATGGTCCTGACGGAGGCGCCACGCACCCGGCCGTGGCAGGCGGACGTGCACGCCGAGATGCTGCAACCGGCGAAGCTGCACCGCATCCGCCTGCCGCTGCTCACCGCCGAGGGGACGTTCCAGCTGCTCGCCCAGCGGCTCGACATCCCGCTCGCCCGCAGCATCGCCGAGGAGAGCCACCGGATCAGCGGCGGGAATCCGCTCCTGGTGCATGCGCTCGCCGATGACCAGGCAGCCGCGCCACGGTCCGCCGACGCCCCGGCGGTCGGCGAGTCGTTCCGGGAGGCCGTGCTGAGCTGCCTGTACCGCTGCGACCGCCTGGTGCTCAACGCCGCCCGGGTGCTCGCCGTGACCGGCGAGCCGCTGCACGGCAGCCTGCTGCCGCATCTCGTCGACGCCCGGTTGCACCCCGCGCTGGGCGCTGTCGACAAGTCGACCAGCGCGGGGCTGATCGACGAACAGGGGTTGCGCCATCCGGCGGTGACCCAGGCCGTGATCGACGGGATGACCGCCGAGGAACGCGTACGGCTGCATCTGGGAGCAGCCCGCCTGCTGCACGACGACGGCGCGCCCCCGGCCCGGATCGCGCCGCACCTGGTGGACATCGGCGAGCTGGCCGAACCCTGGATGGCGCAGACCCTGCTGGACGCCGGCGAGCAGGCGCTGCTCGACGGCGAGGTGGAGACCGCCCTGCGGTACCTGCGCCGGGCGCACCGCAGTGGCGTCGGCGAGTGTCTGCGGGCGCGGATCCGCTCCGCGCTGGCTCGCGCCGAGTGGCGACTCGACCCGCAGGCCACGATCCCCCACCTGGTCAGCGTCGCCACCGCCATCCGGGCCGGGCACCTCGGCAGCCAACAGGCCGCCGGTCCCATCCAGTACCTCCTCTGGCACGGTGAGATCGACAAGGCCGTCGACCTGGTCAGGCACCTGAGCGAGCGGTCGGATCCCGCCGATCCGCAGTCCGCGGCCGAGCTGCTCGTCATCACCGGCTGGATCTCGACGCTCTATCCCGGGGTCATGGTCGACCGGCCCGCGCCCGCCGTGGCCGCGCGGGATCCGCTCACGCTGGCCCGGGTCAAGCACGGGCTCAGCGGAGTCATCCTGCTGTCCGGCGTGCTGGCCCGGGGTGACGCGGGCGTGGTCGAGGCGGCCGAGCGGACACTGTCGACCACCGGGCCGGACGACGAACCGCACATGTGGAGGGTCATCTGCGCCCTCATCGCCATGATCTACGCCGACCGGCTCGACCTGGCCGACGACTGGTGCGACCGGCTGGACCGCCACCTCGCCACCCCACACCACCCCACCCCCTCGGCTACGCTCACCGCCCTGCGGGCCGCCGTCGCCGGCCGGCTCGGCGACCTCCCCCGCGCCGGCAAGCTGGCCGACGAGGCACTGGGGCAGCTCTCGCCGAAAGGCTGGGGGGTGGTGATCGGGATACCTCTCGCCGTCCGGATACGGGCCCTGACCTTCATGGACCAGCTCGACACGGCGGCCGCCTGCCTTCAGGTGCCGGTGCCGCCGGCGATCTTCGAGACCCCGCTCGGGCTGCACTACCTGCACGCCCGCGGGACGCACGCCCTCGCCGCGGGAAGCCCCGAGGCCGCGCTGGCCGACTTCCAGCTCTGCGGGCAGCTGATGCAGCGGTGGCGGCTGGACTTCTCGGGCCTGGTGCCGTGGCGCACCGAGTCGGCTCGGGCACTGCTCCGGATGGGCCGCCGTCAGCAGGCGCGCAAGCTGGTGCGCGACGAGTTGGCCCGGCTGCGGCCCGTCCATGTCCGGTACCGGGCCGCGGCCCTGCGGGTTCTGGCCGCGACCGAGGAGGGACAGGAACGGATCCCGCACCTGCGCAGCGCCGTACGGCTGCTGCGGCAGTGCGGCGACCGGATGGAACTGGCGCACAACCTTGCCGACCTCGGTCACGCCTACGAGCAGGCCGGCGACCGGCGGCAGGCCCGCGCCGCGACCCGGTCGGCCCGGGCTCTCGCAGAGGAGTGCGGCATCCCGACGTTGTGGCCCAGCGCCCTGTCCACCAGAGACGGTGCCACCGGCGGCCGGGCGGGTGCGGCGGTCGTGGTCCAGGGCCTGACGGACACCGAATCCAGGATGGCCACCCTGGCCGCCCAGGGTCACACCAATCGTGAGATCGCCGAGAAGCTCTTCCTGACGGTCAGCGCGATCGAACAGCGAATGACGCGCATCTACCGGAAGCTGGACGTCAACTCGCGCAGCGAACTCGCCGGACGGCTGCGGTTCGACCGCCCCGGTACGACGGTGCTGGATCCGCTGACGCGGGGCACGGACCCCCCGGGCGGCCGTCCGTCCGGCCCTCGGCCGCGCTGATCCCGATCGGGCTTACGCACGGAACAGCCACCGGGTGTCACGCGACCGTCGCCCTCGCCGGCCGTCGCGAAGAGTCTGCTCACCACCACTGTGGGTACCACCAGGCGTGCGCCGGGAGTCGCGGTGTGGCACCATCAAGCCGTACGCCCCGACACCGGCCGCTCACCGGCGTGTCGCCTCCCCCGGGCCGATCGGCTCCAACACCCCTCACCCCGAGTCGCGCAACCCCTAAATGCCTTCTGGGGCCGCAGGTTTGGGTGCGAAACGATGGGGTCTCACGCCCGTTGTCGCACCATCATGCCGGTGCCAGACTCGCCTCGACACGCGGACCGTACGGCAAGAAGACCGGTCCGACGAAGGATTTCAGGTCCACCCGGCGTGGCCGCCCGGCGCGCTCCACCCCTACCCGTCGAGACGCGGGCGGAGGGGCGGCTGTCTCCGGCAGGGGTGGCGGTGTCGGGCCGCACCGGCGTTTCCAGGCCCGCGCCGCGTACAAGGAGGGCTTACGCGCAGGTGTTGGTTCAGCAAGAGGAACAGATCACCCGTCTGCGGCGCGTGTTCCACGCGTGCGAGGAGCAGCAGCGCGGACACGTCGCGCTGGTCACCGGTGCCGTGGGCAGCGGCAAGACCAGCCTGCTGGAGTCGTTCGGCGAGTGGACGGCCGGCTCCCGCGGGCAGGTGATGAGCGCGACCGGCTCGCGGGCGGAGCGCGGTCTCCACCTGGGAGTCGTCGGGCAGCTGTTCCACAGTGCACGACTCGCCCCGGAGACCGCCGCCCACGTCGAGAAGCTGCTGCGCGACGCCACCTCCGCGGTGCCGTTGCCCGAAGTCGGCGGCGAGGCGTCCGACGGAGACCGGGCCTGGGCACCCCTGCTGCACGGCCTCTTCACCACCCTGATCGACCTGACTGCCAACGGGCCCCTGGTCCTCCTCGTCGACGACGTGCACCACGCGGACCCGGCCTCGCTGCACTGCCTTCTCTACGTGACCCGGCGGCTGCGCCACGCCCGGATCATGGTCGTGTTCGCGGAGGCGTCGACGCTGCGCCCGCCGCACCCGCTGTTCCGCGCCGAGCTGCTCAGCCAGCCGCACTTCTCCCGGATCGGCCTGCCACCGCTGACCGTCGACGCCGTCGCCCGGCTGGTCGAGGGCGCCGTCGACGACGCCGACACCCGCGCGACCGCGGAACACTACGTCCGGATGACCGGAGGCAATCCGCTGCTCACCCGGGCGCTGCTCGACGAACGGGCCGGTGGCGAGGGCAGCGACCACGACGTTCCGTCCGTCGGTGACGCGTTCGACCAGGCCGTGCTCGGGTGCCTCTACCGCCACGAGCCCGGGGTACGCCGGGTGGCCCAGGCGCTCGCCGTGCTCGACCGGCCCGCGTCGACCGAACTGCTCGGCCACCTCCTCGACGTGATGCCCGCGACCACGGTCCCGGCGGTACGGGTGTTGCGTACCTCGGGCCTGATGGAGTGCGACCAGCTACGCCACTCGCGCATCCTGCGCTCGATCCTGGCTGACATGTCGGCCGACGAGCGGCGCAGCCTGCACCAGCGGGCCGCCGAGGTGCTGCACGACCGCGGCGCCGAGGCGAGCGTGGTCGCCGAGCACCTCGTTGCCGCCGGTGCGGCGGTGACCGGCTGGAGGGTGCCGGTGCTCCAGGACGCCGCCGGTCACGCGCTCTCGTCGGGCCGGCCCGACGTGGCGGCAGCCTGCCTGCGGCTGCTCGCCCGCGCGCCGGTGGACGAGCAGCAACGCACCGCCACCACCGAGATGCTGGTGAATGCCCGCTGGCAGATCAACCCGTTGACGGTGAACGGGCAGCTGACGGAGCTGGTGCAGACGGCGCGGGCCGCCGGCTGGTCCACCGATGCGAGCCTCTCCGCCGTGCCGTACCTGCTCTGGCAGGGCCGCATCGATGAGGCTGCCGAGGCCGTCAGCGGCTTCTCGGCGGACGAGGAGCAGGGCCCGGCCGCCCCGCCCGGCCGCCTGCGGATCATGCAGCTTCTGATCTCCCTCTCCCACCCGGACCACCTGGCGAACGTGCGGCAGACCCCGGCCACCTGGAGCCGCGCGGCCGGCGCCCCGACCACCGTCAGCCCGCTCCTGCAGGCGGTCACGGTGCTCGGCGCCGCGCTGACGCCGACCGCCGACAACGACACGGTGACGACCGCCGAGCAGATCCTGCAGCGCCACCACACGGACGACGGCGCCCTCGGCCTGCTGACCGCGCCCCTGCTGGCGCTGCTCTGGGCCGGCCGGTCGGACCGGGCCGCGGTCTGGGGCGACGTGCTGCTCGACCGGCCGGTGGCTCAGCACGCGCCGGGCTGGCGGGCCGTGATCCGGGCGATCCGGGCGGAGGCGGCCCTGCGCGTCGGCGATCTGCCCGGTGCCGAGCACCACGCCCGTGCGGCCCTGGAAGACATGCCCGCCCCCGCCTGGGGTGTGGCGATCGCCGGACCGCTGTCCACCCTGATCGCGTCCGCGACGGAGTCGGGCCGGTTCGCCGAGGCCGACCGGTGGCTGGCCCACCCGACCCCGCCCGGCATGTTCCGCACCCCGTTGGGCCTGCACTACCTGGCCGCACGCGGCCGGCACCACCTGGCCGTACGCCGGCCGCACGCCGCCACCACCGACCTGCGGCGCTGCGGCGAGCTGATGCGTACGTGGGGGATCGACGCGGCCGGACTGGTGCCGTGGCGGCTGGAGCTGGCCCGGGTGCAGCTCAGCGTCGGCAACAAGACGCAGGCGATGCAGCTCCTGCAGGAGCAGTTGCGGGTGCCGCACGGGGTCGACGACCGGACCCGGGGCCGTACGCTGCGCCTGCTCGCCACCACCGCCGCCCAGGACCACCGGCGCAAGCTGCTCTCCGAGGCGGTCAACCTGCTCCAGTCCAGCGGCGACCGGTTGGAGCTCGTCCGCGCCCTCGGCGACACCGGTCAGACACTCCAGCGCGCCGGAGACTCCGCCCGCGCCCGGCTGCTCGTCCGCCGCGCCTACCAGCTCGCGCAGGACTGCGGGGCGTCGGTGCTGGCTCAGCGGCTGATCCGCCGGGAGCCGGGCAGCGGACTGCCGGCGTACCCGGCCGCCGCCGAGCTCCAGGAACCGGACGACGGGCTGAGTGACGCCGAGCGGCGCGTCGCCGCGCTGGCCGCACAGGGCCACACCAACCGCCAGATCTCCAGCCGGCTCTTCATCACGGTGAGCACTGTCGAGCAGCACCTGACCCGGGTCTACCGCAAGCTCGACGTGAAGCGCCGGACCGACCTCCCGTCCCGGCTCGTCATGTACGCCGAGACACTGGCCGACGAGACACAGAGCGCCACGTCCTGACGGCTGTCGCAGGGGCGCGGTGGAACCGCCCCCTGCGACAGCCACCGCGACCGGCGACGACGCAGCGAGGGCCCGAACCGCAGAAGCGGTTCGGGCCCTCGGCGGACGCATCCCGGGCCGGTCAGTCCATGGCGCGGCGCATGAAGCCACGCATGCCGATCGCCGAGAACGCCACGAAGACCCCGGTGAGGACACACATGCACAGCCAGAGCGGCAGCGACTCGACCCCCGGCGGGCCGACGAGCGACCGGGTCGCCTCGCTGATGTAGGTCAGCGGGTTCAGCGAACAGATCACCTGATACCAGCGCAGCGAGTCCAGGCCGAGCAGCGGGAACTGGGTGGCACCGGTGAACATGATCGGGGTCATCACCACTGTGAACATGATCTGGATGTGCTGCGTGGGCACCAGGGTGCCGAAGGCGAGACCGACCGCCGCGCCGACCAGCGCGCCGATCGCCAACACCCCGACCACCTTGAGCACCACCGCCCAGGGCCAGGTGACACCGAGCATGAGCATGCCGACCGGGATCAGCACCACGCCGGCGATCAGGCCGCGGATGCCGCCGAAGACGATCTTCTCCAGGGCCACCAGCGGAATCGCCATGGGCGACAGGAGGCGGTCCTCGATCTCCCGGGTGAAGGAGAAGTCCATCATCATCGGCAGCGCGGTGTTCTCCAGGCCGATCAGGAAGGCGTTCAGCGCGATGACGCCGGGCAGCAGCACGTTGGAGAAGTCGTCGCTGGCGTAGCCCAGGTCGCTGAGCACCTTGCCGAAGATCAGCAGCATGAACAGCGGCTGGATGAAGACCTGGAGCAGGAAGCCGACCAGCTCCCGGCCGGTGACGAACAGGTCCCGCGAGAGCACCGCCCGAAACGTGGCGAACTGGTCCAGCGCGCGCACCGGCGGCGGCGACGAGGCCGGCGACGGCGCGGACGGGGGGGCGGGGGCGGCGACGCTCACCGAAGTTCCCTTCCGGTCAGGTGGATGAAGACATCTTCCAGGCTGGGCTGGCCGATGTTCAGGTCACGGACCTCGCAGCCCAGGTCGGCGAGGATCTTCATCGCCATCGGGATGGCGTTGGCCGGCTGGCCGCTGGTGTAGACCCGGAAGGAGAGCGGGGCATCCGGGTCGGCGGGGGCGTCGGGGGCCGGCGCGGGCATCGGCATCGCCGGCATGCCCGGGAACGCCGGCGCGGCGACGGGCGCCGGGGCGGTCACCTTGAAGTGTTCCACCTGCTCCACGTCCGGGATCGCGTCGAGCGCGGCCCGCACCTGCTCGGCGGGGGCGCCGGGGGTCACCACGAGGGTCAGGGTGCTGCTGCCCGGCAGCGTACGGGTCAGCGCGGACGGGGTGTCCAGGGTGAGCAGCTTGCCGTGGTCGACGATGCCGACCCGGTCGCAGAGCTTCTCCGCCTCGTCCATGTCGTGCGTGGTGACCACCACGGTCACCCCGGACCGCTTCAGCTCGGCGACCCGGTCGTGCACGAAGAGCCGGGACTGCGGGTCGAGGCCCGCGGACGGCTCGTCGAGGAAGAGCACCCGGGGCGAGTGCATCAGCGCGCGGGCGATCATCGTGCGCTGGGCGAGGCCGCCGGACAGGAAGTCGGTGCGGTGGTTCGCGAAGTCCTTGAGCCCCATCTGGTCCAGCAACTCGTCCGCCCGCCGGATGCGCTGCGCCCGGGGCACCCGGTGGTAGGCCGCGTGGAACAGCAGGTTCTGCCGGACGGTCAGCGCCCGGTCCAGGTTCACCCGCTGCGGTACGACCGCCAGCAACTGCCGGGCGACGGCGGGCGAGCCGATCACGTCGGCGCCGCACACCTGGGCCCGGCCCGAGGTGGCCCGCACCCGTGTGGTCAGCACCCCGATCGTCGTCGTCTTGCCCGCACCGTTCGGCCCGAGCAGGCCGAAGACCTCACCGGCGGCGACGGAGAAACTCAGCCCGTCCACCGCCGGTGGCATGTTGGGCTGGTACCGCTTGACCAGCTCCGTGACCACCACTGCCTCGTCCACGTCGTCATGCTCCGTCCTGGAACGTCGGTCCGATAGATGTATGTGCGCCGATAGGGGGCGCTAGGGGCACGCCAGGGGCGGAACCGGTCACAGGCCCCGCGCGACCAGCCAGCGCTGGACCGTGCCGGCGAGTTCCGGACCCCGGTCGGCGACCATGCTGAAGTGGTCGCCGGCCGCGTCGACGGCCTCGTGCGGGTAGGGCCAGCGCGACCGCCAGCCGTCCGGTTCGCCGTCCCACTCCCCCAGCGGCTCGGTGGCCCGCACCAGCAGGGTCGCCGCCGCCGTCTCGGTCGGCTGCCAGTCCAGGAACAGCGGCAGGTAGCCCGCCCACGCCGTCGTGCGCCAGTCGTCCATCGGCGTGTACGCGGTGTCCCGGTCGATCATCCCGTCGAGAAGCTGCGGCACCCACCCGCCGAGCACCTCGCTGTCAGCCGGGTAGGTGTCCATGAGCACTACCGCGTCCGGCGGGCGGCCCTGGCGTTCCAGCTCCCCGGCGAGCAGGTTGGCCACCATCGCACCACCGGAGTGACCGGCCAGCACGAACGGGCCGGCGCCGACGGTACGCAGAACCGTGTCGGCGTGCACCCGCAGCAGCGCGTCGAGGTCGGCGGGAAGCTCCTCGCCCGCGCCGAACCCGGGGTTGGGCAGGGCCCACACGTCACGTACGCCCCGGAAGCCGGCGGCCAGCCGGGCGTACTCGTGCGCGCCGGACAGCAACGACATCGTGCAGCAGCACACCAACTGCGCCCGGGCACCGCCCTCGGCCAGCCGGAGGATGCCGGCCGGGCGGGTGAGCTGCGCCGGCTCGCGGAAGCTGGGGCGGAACTGGGCGAGCTTGACCAGCAGTTCGGCATACCCGGCCGGGTCCTCGCGCGCCTTCGGCTGGTTGAACAACCCGCCGAGCAGTCCGCCGCCGGCACCATTCCCGGCAGATCCCCCGGCGTCGTCCGCGCCGTCCCCGGCCGCCTCCGCGCCGAGGAGCTGGCCGATCAGGTGAACGGCCAGCGCCGTAGGCGTGGGGTGGTCGAAGAGCAGGGTCGTCGACAGATCCGCCCCGGTCTCCTGGCGCAGCGCGTCGCGCAGCTCCAGTGCGGTCAGCGAGTCGAAGCCGAGTTCCAGGAAGTCCCGGTCGGCCTCGACCGCGTTGGGTGAGGCGTGCCCGAGGACGGTGGCCACCCGCGCCCGGACCAGGTCCAGCAGGATCCGGTGCCGGTCGCCGGCCGGGACGCCGGCCAGCCGCTCGCGCAGCGCGCGAGCGGGATCGGTCGCCGCGGCATCGCCGGCCTCCGGCTCGGCACCGGCGGTCGCCTCGGGCACGCCGCGCAGCAGCGCGCTGGGCCGTACGGCGGTGAAGGCCGGCACGAACGCGGGCCAGTCGAGGTCGGCGACGGCCAGTTGGTCGTCGCCGCGGACCAGGGCCTGCCCCAGCGCGGACAGGGCCACGTCGGCGGGCAGCGGCCGGACCCCCCGGCGGCGCAGCTGCGCCGCATCGGTGACCTCGTCCGCCCAGGGCACCCACGCGACGACGGTGGCCGGGCGGCCAGCGGCACGCCAGCCGGCGGCCAGCGCCTCCAGCCCGGCGCCCACGGCGGCGGCGACCGCCGCTCCCCCGCTGCCCCAGACGGCGGCCGTCGAGGTGAAGACGACGAACTCGTCGATCGGTAGGCCGGCGCAGGCCCGCCCGAGCAGTTCCACCGCGGTGGTACGGGCGGCCACGGCGTCGGCCAGGTCGTGCGGATCCAGCACCGCCACCGGGTCGCCGGCCCCGTCGGAGTCGGCGACGTGCAGGACGGTACGGATCTCGCTGCCGGTGGCGGCCAGCCGGTCAAGCGCCTCGGGCAGCCCGTCCAGGTCGTCGACGGCGGTGACGGTGACGTCCGGGCCGAGCGGGTCGGCGTCCGCCACCGGCCCCACGAGGACGAGGTGCGACGCGCCCCGCTCGGCGAGCCAGCGCAGCAGGTGTGGGGTACGCACCTGCGCGGAACCGTGCACCAGGACCGCGCCGCGGGGCCGCCAGTCCGTATCGGTGGCGCCGGCCGGGGCCCGGTGGAGCCGCCGGGCGTACACCCCGCCGGTGCGTACCGCCACCTGGTCCTCGTCGCCGCCGGACGCGACGACCCGGGCGAGCGCGGCGAGCGCGACGTCGTCCGGCTCCGCCGGCAGGTCGACCAGCCCGCCCCACGAGCGCGGCTGCTCCAGCGCCAGCACCCGGCCCAGCCCCCAGACGTACGCCCCGGCCACGCCGGGAGCGGCGTCGTGCGCGTCGACGGCCACCGCGCCCCGGGTCACGGTCCACATCGGCGTACCGTTCCCCGCAGCGGCGAGGGCCCGCACGAGCGCGGCTGTCCCGGCGAGCGCGCCGGTCCCCGTGCCGGCCGCCCGTTCCTCCGCCGCCAGCAGCGAGACCACGACCGACCAGGTGCCGTCGGCGAGCAAGGCCCGGGCCACGGCGTCCAGGTCGTCGCCCACGGTGACCAGCGTCGGGTCCAGGCCCTCGGCGCGCAGCACGGTGAGCACCGCGGTGGCGTCGGTGCCTGCCCCGGCCACCAGCAGGCATCGACCGGCCGGCGTGGTAGGGGCTGACAGGTCGACGCGTTCCCAGTCGGCGCGGTAGCGCAGCCCGTCCAGTTCCGATCCGCGACGCCGCCGGTCCCGGTAGGAGGCGAGGGCGGGCAGCAAGTCGGCGAGCGCGTCCTGCCGGTCGGCGGGCAGGCCGAGCGCGGCGGCCAGCTCGGCGGGTCGTCCCTGCGCCACGGCCGCCCAGAACTCCTCGTCTTCGCCGGTCGCGGCGGGCGGGACGAGATCCACGGTGGGCGGGTCCGGCCAGAAGCGCTCGCGGTCGAAGGCGTAGGTGGGCAGTTCGACGCGCGCGGCGTCGCTGCCGTCGAAGGGAGCCGCCCAGTCGACTCCGGCACCGCGCAGGTCGACCGCGGCCAGCGCGGCGAGCAGCGTGGTCGCCTCCGGCTGGTCCCGGCGGGCGAGCGGCACGAAGGCCGCCGGTTCCATGTCGGGCAGGCACTCCCGGGCCAGCACGGTCAGGGCGCCGTCGGGGCCGAGTTCCACGAAGGTTCCGACGCCGCCGGCGGCGAGGGTGGCGACGCCGGCGTGGAAGCGGACGGTGTCCCGGACGTGGTCGACCCAGTAGCCCGGGTCCGTGGCCTGGGCGGCGGTGAGCGGCTCGCCGGTGCGGTCGGAGACGATCGGAAGGTTCGGCGGGTGCCAGGCGACCTTCTCCGCGACGATCCGGAAGTCGGCCAGCATGGCGTCCATCCGGGCGGAGTGGAAGGCGTGGCTGACCCGCAGCCGACGGGACCGCCGGTCCTCGGCAGACAGCCGCCGCCCCGCCGCGAGCACGGCCTCCTCGTCGCCGGAGAGCACCACCGACCGGGGGCCGTTCACGGCGGCCAGGGACACCCGCTCGTCGAGCAGCGGGACCACCTCCGCCTCGGACGCCTGTACCGCCAGCATCGCCCCGCCGGGCGGCAACTGCTGCATGAGCCGGGCCCGGGCGGCCACCAGGGTCGCCGCGTCGGCCAGCGACAGCACCCCGGCGACGTGCGCCGCGGCCAGCTCGCCGACCGAGTGGCCGAGCAGGAACTGCGGGCGTAGCCCCCAGGCGGTGACCAGCCGGTATGCGGCGACCTCGTAGGCGAACAGCGCCGGCTGGGTGAACTCGGTACGGTCCAGCAGATCCGCGTCGGGCGAGTCGGCCCCGGCGAAGACCACCTCCCGCAGCGGCCGGCTCAAGTGCCGGTTCAGCTCCCCGGCCACCTCGTCGAAGGCGGCGGCGAAGACCGGGAACCGGCGGCACAGCTCGGCGCCCATGCCGGGGCGCTGGGCACCCTGCCCGGTGAAGAGGAACGCGACCTTGCCGGCCCGGCGGGCCACGCCGCGCACCACGCCGGGGGTGTCGCGCTCCTCGGCGACCGCGTGCAGGCCGGCCCGCAGCGCGTCGCGGTCCCCGCCGATCACCGCCGCCCGGTACGGCAGGGCCGCCCGGGTGGTGACCAGTGAGTACGCCACGTCGGCGGCGGTCAGGTCGGGGTGATCGGCCAGATGCGCCAGCAGCCGCCGCGCCTGCCCGGCCAGGGCCGGCGCGGAGCGGGCCGAGACGATCCACGGTGCCGGCGGGGCGGGCGTACCGGCCGGCCGGACGTCGTCGGTGTCCGTCGCGACGGCCTGCTCGATGACGACGTGTGCGTTGGTGCCGCTGATCCCGAACGCGGAGACCCCGGCCCGGCGTGGCTGCCCGGTCTCCGGCCAGGGCTGCGTGCCGGTCAGCAGGGACACCGCCCCGGCCGACCAGTCGACGTGCGGGGTGGGCTCGTCCACGTGCAACGTGGGCGGCAGCACCCCGTGCCGCATCGCCAGCACCATCTTCATCACCCCGGCCACACCCGCCGCCGCCTGCGTGTGCCCGATGTTCGACTTGATCGAGCCGAGCCAGAGCGGCCGGTCCGCGGACCGACCCTGCCCATACGTGGCGATCAGGGCCTGCGCCTCGATCGGATCACCCAAAGTGGTACCCGTGCCATGCGCCTCGACCACGTCCACCTGGTCGGCACTCAGCCCCGCGTTCGCGAGAGCCTGCCGGATCACCCGGCGCTGCGACGGGCCGTTCGGGGCGGTCAGCCCGCTGCTCGCGCCGTCCTGGTTGACGGCACTGCCGCGCAGCACGGCGAGGACCGGATGGCCGTTGCGGCGGGCGTCGGAGAGCCGCTCGACGAGCAGCATGCCGGCCCCCTCGGACCAGCCGGTGCCGTCGGCGGCGGCGGCGAACGACTTGCACCGGCCGTCGGTGGACAGGCCCCGCTGCCGGGAGAACTCCACGAAGACGGTCGGGGTGGCCATCACCGACACCCCGCCGACCAGCGCCATCGTGCATTCGCCCAGCCGCAGCGCCTGGCAGGCGAGGTGCAGCGCGACCAGCGACGAGCTGCACGCGGTGTCAACGGTGACCGCCGGCCCCTCCAGCCCGAGGGCGTACGAGATCCGGCCGCTCGCCACGGCTGCGGCGCTGCCGGTGCCGAGGTAGCCCTCGACGCCGCCGGTGACCCCGGTGAGCAGAGCCGCGTAGTCACCCTGACTGCTGGTGGCCGCGTAGACGCCGGTCGGCGCGCCGCGCAGCCGGGTGGGGTCGATGCCGGCCCGCTCGAACGCCTCCCAGGCGGTCTCCAGCAGCAGCCGCTGCTGCGGGTCCATGGCGAGTGCCTCGCGGGGGCTGATGCCGAAGAACGCCGGGTCGAAGTCCCCGGCGGAGTAGAGGAACCCGCCCTCGCGCACGTACGACGTGCCCCGGCTGTCGGGGTCGGGGTCGGGGTCGTAGAGCGCGCCCAGGTTCCAGCCCCGGTCGTCCGGGAACGCCGACATCGCGTCGCTGCTGGCGGCCACCAGGTCCCAGAGCTGCTCGGGTGACCTGACACCGCCAGGGAACCGGCAGCTCATGCCGATGATCGCCACCGGTTCGCTGAGCGCGGCGGTGAGCTGCTGGTTCTGCTGCTTGAGCTTCTGGTTGTCGAGCAGGGACGCACGCAGCGCGCCGACGACCTCGTCCAGGGAAACAGTCATCGGGCGCTCCTCAGGGCCGGCCGGGTCACGAGTCGGAGCCTTCCAGGGCCATCCGGACCAGGCCGGCGACGTCGAGTTCGCGGATCTGGGTCTCGGGTGCGGGCGACGTGACCGGGACGGCGGGCGCCACGGCCGGCGTGCCGGCACTCGTACGGGCCAGCTGGAGCAGCTGGTCGAGCAGGCCCGCCTGCCGCAGCTCGTCGAGCGGGATCGCGGCGAGGGCCCGGCGCACCGACTCCTCGTCGCCGCCGTCGCCGTCGTCCCCCTCGCCGTCCGCGAAGAGCTGCTCGTACAGGTGGCCGGCCAGGCCGTCCGGGGTGGGGTAGTCGAAGACGACGGTGGTGGGCAGGTCGTGCCCGGTCGCCGCGGTGAGCAGGTTGCGCAGTTCCACGGCCGTGAGCGAGTCGAAGCCGAGGTCCAGGAAGCCCCGGTCGGTCTCGATCGCGTCGGCGGAGGGGTGGCCGAGCACCTTCGCCGCGTCGACCCGCACCATCTCCAGCAGTGCGGCCCGCCGCTCGTCGTCGGGCAGCGCCCGCAGCCCGGCGAGCAGATCCCGGGAGCCGGGCGCGACCGCGTCCGGCGCCTCGGCGGGGGTGGCGGCCAGTCCGCGTACGGCCGGCAGGTCGGCCAGCAGCGGACTGGGCCGCAGCGAGGTGAACAGCGGCTGGAAGGTGGCCCAGTCGACATCGGCGACTGTGACGCAGCTGTCGCCGGCCGCCAGGGCGTGCCGCAACCCGGCCATCGCCACACCGGGTGGCATCACCTGCAGGCCACGGCGACGCAGCTGCTCCGCCGCACCCTCGGTGTACATGCCCGACTCGGTCCACGGTCCCCAGGCGATGGAGGTGGCCGCCAGGCCCCGGCCGCGTCGCCGCTCGGCGAGCGCGTCCAGGTAGGCGTTACCGGCCGCGTACGCGCCCTGTCCGCCGCTGCCCCACACCGCCGAGATGGACGAGAAGAGCACGAACACGTCCAGTTCGGCGTCGCCGAGCAGCTCGTCGAGGTGTTCGGCGCCGCTGACCTTCGGGGCGATGACGTACGCCAGGTCCTCCAGGGTGGTGTCGGCCAGCGGCACCACCTCGCTGACCCCCGCGGCGTGCACCACCGCGCGCAGCGGCGGCCCCTCCCGCCGGAGATCGGCCAGGAGGTCGGCCACGGCGGCGCGGTCGGCGGCGTCGCAGCGGACCACCCGGCAGTCCACGCCGAGCCCGGCCAGCTCGGAGAGCAGCTCGGCGGCGCCCGGGGTGTCGGTCCCCCGCCGGCTGGTCAGCACCACCCGTTGCGCGCCCTCGGCGGCCACCCAGCGGGCCACGTGCCCACCGAGCGCGCCGGCGCCTCCGGTGATCAGCACCGTGCCCCGGGGCTGCCACGGCGTGAGCTCCCCGTCGGTGGTGGCCGGTACGAGCCGCCGCACCAGCACCCCGGACTCGCGGACTGCGAGCTGGTCCTCCACGCCGCCGCCGGTGAGGATGCCGCCGAGACGCATCGCCGTCCACGGCTCCAGGTCGGTGGGCAGGTCGACCAGCCCGGCCCAGCGGGCGGGCTGCTCCAGCGCGGCCACCCGGCCCAGGCCCCACAGCATCGCCTGCCGCGCGTTGGCCGGGGCGTCGCCGTCGCCGAGGCCGACGGCGCCCTGGGTGACGCACCAGAGCCGGACCGAGGCGTCGAGGTCGACGAGCTGCTGGAGCAGGTGCACGGTCGCGGCGAGGCCGCGCGGCAGCGCCGGGTGCTCGGCGTGCGGGGCGTCGTCCAGGCCGAGGAAGGACAGGATCGACAGCGGCCCGTCGCCCGCGCCGAGCGCCTCGGTGAGCACGTCGGCGAACCCGCCGCACAGCTCCTCGGAGTCGGCGGCGGTGTCCACGGGCACGATGCTCACCTCGGCGCCCAGGGCCCAGGTGCAGGAGTGCAGGTCGGGGTCGTCCGCCCGGTCGGCGGGCAGCAGCACCAGCCACCGGCCGGGGTCCTGCTCCTGCGGGGTCTCCGCGATGGGCTCCCAGACCACCCGGTAACGGGTGCCGTCGACCAGCGCCTGCTCCCGGCCGCGCCGGCGCCACGCCGACAGGGCGGGCAGCACGGTGCCGAAGGGCTGGTCGCGGTGCACGTCGAGGTCGCGGGCCAGCGACTCGAGGTCCTCGGCCTCGACCGCGGCCCAGAAGCGGCGCTCGACCTCGGTGGCCTCGTCGGCGGCCACGAGGGCGGCCCAGGGCGGCGGCTCCGGCCAGTAGCGCTGCCGGTCGAACGCGTAGGTGGGCAGCTCGACCCGCTGGGCGCCGGTGCCGGCGTAGAGGACGGACCAGTCCGGGGAGACGCCGTGGGTGTGCAGCGCGGCGAGCGCGCGCAGCAGGGTGGTCGGCTCGGCGCGGTCCCGGCGCAGGGCGGGCACCACCAGTGGGGCCCGGCCGCCGGCCGGGGCCTCGGCCAGGACGGCCTGGGCGAGGGCGGTGAGCACCCCGTCCGGGCCGATCTCGACGTAGCCGGTGACGTTGCGCTCGCGCAGTGCCACGACGGCGTCGGCGAAGCGCACCGCCTCGCGGGCGTGGCGCACCCAGTAGTCGGGCGTGCCGATCTCCGCCGCGTCGACCGGCGCGCCGGTGACGGTGGAGACCATCGGGATGCTCGGAGCCGCGTACCGCAGCCGTCCGGCGACGGCGGCGAGGTCGTCGAGCACCGGATTCATCAGCGGACTGTGGAACGCGTGGCTGACCGTCAGGCGCCGGACCCGGACGCCCCGGCCGGCCCACTCGGAGGCCAGTTCCTCGACGGCGTCGCCGGCCCCGGACACCACGACGGCGGAGGGGCCGTTGACGGCGGCGACGGAGACCCGGTCGGCCCGCTCGCCGAGCGTGGCGGTCACCTCGGCCTCGGTGGCGGCGACGGCGAGCATCGCCCCGCCGGCCGGTAGCGCCTGCATCAGCCGGCCCCGGGCGGCGACCAGCTCGGCGGCGTCGGCCAGGGAGAGCACGCCTGCGGCGTGGGCGGCGGCGATCTCGCCGATCGAGTGCCCGGCGACGGCGTCGGGACGGACCCCCCACGCCTCGAACAGCCGGAACAGCGCCACCTCCACGGCGAACAACGCCGGCTGGGTGAATTCGGTGCGGTCCAGCGCCTCGGCCTCGGGCGTGCCGGGCTCGGCGAAGAGCAGTGGCTTGAGCGGGCGGGGCAGGTGCGCTTCGAGGGCGGCGCAGGCCTCGTCCAGGGCGGCGGCGAAGACGGGGAACGCCTCGGCCAGCTCGCGACCCATCCCGGCCCGCTGGGCGCCCTGCCCCGAGAACAGGTACGCCACCTTCGGCCGGGGCACCGCCACGCCGGTGACCACCAGCGGCGCGTCCTTGCCGGTGCCGAGGGCGCGCAGCCCGGCATCCAGCGCGATCCGGTCGGTGGCCAGCACGACGGCCCGGTGCTCCAGGGCGGCCCGGGCGACGGCCGACGACCAGCCGACGTCGACCGTACGTGGCGCCTCCAGCCCGGTGAGCTGCTCGGACCAGCGCTGCGCCTGGGCGGCCAGCGCGGACGCCGAACGGCCCGACAGCAGCACCGGCACCACCGGCAGCCGCGCCGGGTCACCCGTCGGCTGCTCGGCTTCGACCGGCTCCGGGGCCTGCTCCAGGATGGTGTGCGCGTTGGTGCCGCTGATGCCGAACGAGGAGACGGCGGCGCGGCGCGGGTGGTCGGTGACCGGCCAGGGGCGGCCCTCGCCGAGCAGCTCGACCGCGCCGACGCTCCAGTCCACCTGGTCGGTCGGCTCGTCGACGTGCAGGGTCTGCGGCAGGTAGCCGTGCCGCAGCGCCAGCACCATCTTGATGATCCCGGCGACACCGGCGGCGGCCTGGGTGTGACCGATGTTCGACTTGATCGAGCCGAGCCAGAGCGGCTGCTCGGCGGGCCGCTCCCGGCCGTACGTGGCGAGCAGGGCCTGCGCCTCGATCGGGTCGCCGAGCTTCGTGCCGGTGCCGTGCGCCTCGACGGCGTCCACGTCGGCCGGAGCGAGGCCGGCGTTGGCGAGCGCCTGCCGGATCACCCGCTGCTGCGACGGCCCGTTCGGGGCGGTGAGGCCGTTGGAAGCGCCGTCCTGGTTGACGGCGCTGCCCCGGATGACCGCGAGCACCGGGTGACCGTTGCGGCGGGCGTCGGAGAGCCGCTCGACGAGCAGCAGGCCGAGGCCCTCGCCCCAGCCGGTGCCGTCGGCGGCGGAGGCGAACGCCTTGACCCGGCTGTCCGGGGCGAGGCCCCGCTGCCGGCTGAAGCCGACGAACACCCCGGGGGTGGACATGACGGTGACGCCGCCGACCAGGGCGAGGGAGCACTCCGAGCGGCGCAGCGCCTGGCAGGCCCAGTGCAGCGCGACCAGCGACGACGAGCAGGCGGTGTCCACCGAGACGGCGGGCCCCTCCAGCCCGAGGGTGTACGACACCCGGCCCGAGAGGACGCTGCCGGCATTGCCGGTCATCAGGTGCCCCTCGGCGCCCTCGGCGCTGAACATCAGGTTGCGGTAGTCCTGGTAGTTGGTGCCGACGAAGACGCCGGTGGCGCTGCCGCGCAGCGTGTGCGGGTCGATCCCGGCCCGCTCGATCGCCTCCCAGGACGCCTCCAGCAGCAGTCGCTGCTGCGGGTCCATGGCGAGGGCCTCGCGGGGGCTGATGCCGAAGAAGCCGGCGTCGAAGTCGGTGGCGCCGGTGACGAAGCCACCCTCCCGGGCGTAGCTGGTGCCCTCCTTGTCCGGGTCGGAGTCGAAGAGCCGGTCCAGGTCCCAGCCCCGGTCGGTGGGGAACTCCCCGATGGCGTCGCCGCCGGAGGCGAGGAGCTGCCACAGCTGCTCCGGGGTGTCCGCCCCACCCGGCAGGCGGCAGCTCATCGCCACGATGGCGATCGGGTCGTCGTCCTCGGCCGCGGTGGCCGGGGCGGGGGTGGACACGTCGGGCACGATCCCGGTGAGCAGTTCGCCGAGGTGCGCGGCGAGCACCGTCGGGTTCGGATAGTCGAAGGCGAGCGTCGCGGGCAGCCGCAGGTCGGTGGCGGCGGCCAAGAAGTTGCGCATGTCGACTGCCGTCAGCGAATCCAGGCCGAGGTCGCGGAAGGGCTGGGTGGCCGGGATGTCGTCGGCGGCCCCGTAGCCGAGGGCCGTCGCCGCGCACTGCCGCACCAGCTCCAGCAGTGTCGCGGCGCGCTCCCCCGGCGCGAGCGCGGCGAGCCGCCGGGCGAGGGCCGACGGTACGTCCGTCTCCTCCTCGGCGGCCTCCTGCCCGGCCGGCTGCGTCGCCTCCTGGGCCTCGGCGAGGTCGCCGATCAGCGGGCTGGGCCGCACCAGGGTGAACGCGGGGGCGAAACGGGCCCAGTCGATGTCGGCGACGACTGTGGTGGGCTCGTCGCGGCGCAGCGCCCGGGCAAGGGCCTCGACGGCCAGTTCCGGGTCCATGCCGATCATGCCGCCCCGGCGCAGCCGCTCCTGGGCGCGCTCGTTCTCGGCGGGCAGGCCGGCCCCGCGCCAGGCACCCCAGGCCACCGAGAGGGCGGGCAGTCCCTCGGCCCGGCGCCGCTCGGCGAGGGCGTCGAGGAAGGCGTTGGCCGCCCCGTACGCGCCCTGCCCGGCGTTGCCGGTGGTGCCGGCCACCGAGGAGAAGAGCACGAAGGCGTCCAGGTCGAGGTCGCGGGTCAACTCGTCCAGGTGCAGCGCGGCGACGCACTTCGACGCGGCGACTGTGTGCAGGCGCTGCGCGGTGACGGTGTCGACGATGCCGTCGTCGAGGACGGCGGCGGTGTGCAGCACGGCGCTCAGCGGGGCGTCGGCGGGGACGGCGGCGAGCAGATCGGCCACCTGTGCCCGGTCGGCGACGTCGCAGCGGGCCACTGTGACCCGTACGCCGAGGTCGGTCAGCTCCGCCTCCAGCTCGGCGGCGCCCGGGGCGTCCGGGCCGCGCCGGCTGGCCAGCAGGACGTGCGCGGCGCCGGAGCGGCCCGCCCAGCGGGCCAGATGCCCGCCCAGTCCGCCGGTGCCACCGGTGATCAACACGGTGCCGCGCATCCGCCAGGTGTCGTCCGCGTCGCCGGAGGCGGCCGGCTCGGGTTCGGTGATCCGGGTGAGGCGGCGGACGAAGACGCCGGAGGCGCGGACGGCGAGCTGGTCCTCGCCCCGGCCGGACTGCTCCGCGCCGTCGTCGCCGAAGGCGTCTTCGCCACCGCTGGCGCCGAGCGCCGCGCAGAGCAGCGCGCCGGCCTGCGCGTCGAGCACGTCGGGCAGGTCGAGCAGGCCGCCCCAGCGGGCGGGGTGTTCCAGGGCGACGGCGCGGCCGAGCCCCCAGACGGAGGCGGCGGCGGGGCGTGGCGCCGGGTCGTCGGCGCAGGCCACGACGGCTCCCCGGGTGGCGCACCACAGCGGCGCCTCGACGCCGAGCAGCCCGAGCGCCTGCACCAGCAGGGCGGTGCCCGAGACGGCCAGCGAGGTGGCCGGGTGCTCCGGGTGCGCCCGCTCGTCCAGGCCCAGCAGCGAGAGCACGGCGACGGGTCCGCCGGGGCCGGCGAGCGCGGCGCTGAGCCGCTCGGCCAGCGCCGCCGGATCGCCGGTGGCGTCCAGCTCCACCGGGACGACGTCCGCGCCGAAGTTGCCGAGGGCCGACAGCACGTCGGTGACCAGCGGGTCGTCTTCCAGCGCCGCGGGCACCGGCACGAGCCAGGTGCCGGCGAGCCAGGTCAGCGGCAGGTCGGGCAGGGCTCGCCAGGTGACCCGGTAGCGCCAGCGGTCGATGTCCGGGGCGGCGTCGGCCGCGGCGAGGAAGAGCGGCGGCGCGGGCCAGTACCGGTGGTGGTCGAAGGCGTAGGTAGGCAGGTCGACGGTGGCCGCGGCCGGAAGCACCTTCGTCAGGTCGACGGGCAGGCCGACGGTGTACGCGGTGGCCAGGTTGGTCAGCAACCGGGTCACGTCGTCGTCACCACGACGCAGACTACCGATGGTGTGCCCACTCACACCGGCGTCGTCAAGAATCGCAGTCACCGGCATCGCCAGCACCGGATGCGGACTGATCTCGACGAACGTGGTGTACCCGGCGGCCACAGCCGTCCGCACGGCCGCGTCGAAGAGCACAGTCTGCCGCAGATTGTCGTACCAGTAGTCAGCGGTCATCACCGCCGGGTCGACCCAGTCCCCGGTGAGAGTGGACACGAGCCGGGTATGACCGGCCCGCGGACTGACACCGGCCAGATCCGCGCGAAGCTGCTCGGCGACCTCCTGCACCGCGGGTGAATGCGACGCGTAGTCCACCGGGATCAACCGGGCACGGACACCCTCGGCCCGGCACGCCTGCACAAGGCCGGCGACACGCTCCGGCGGACCGGACACCACGACGGTGGACGGACCGTTGACCGCCGCGACCCCGACACCCGCAAACGCGGGCAGCCGCTCGGCCACCGCGTCGACCGGCAGGTCCACCGACGCCATCGTCCCCGTACCACGCAGCACGGCCAGAGCACGCGAACGCAGCGCCACCGTCCTCGCCGCATCCTCCAGACTCAGAATGCCCGCCACACACGCCGTACCGATCTCACCCTGCGAATGGCCGATCACCACCTCCGGCACCACACCCGCCGCGCGCCACACAGCCGCCAGAGCGACACCGACGGCCCACAGCACCGGCTGCACGACCTCGACCCGCTCCAGCCACGACTCGTCCTCACCCGTGAGCACCGACACGAGATCCACATCGAGATACGGCGCCAAAGCCCGCCGGCACTCGGCCAAACACTCGTCGAACACCGGCACACGACCCACCAGGCCCGCCGCCATCCGCACCGACTGCGCACCCTGACCCGGAAACACGAAAACCGGACCCGCACCCGGACCCGACGCCGCCCCCGCGACCACATTCCCCGCCGGCTCACCGGCAGCGAAAGCGTCCAGCCCAGCGAGCAACCCCTCAGCAGACGACCCGACGACGACCACCCGATGATCGAACGCCGACCGGGTGGTCGCCAACGACCACCCCACCGCCACCGGATCGACCTCACCCCGCTCACGCACGTGCCCCGCGAGCCGGACAACCTGCCCAGCCAACGCAGCCCTCGACCGCGCCGACACCGGCCAGACAACCACATCCGAAGCGACCAGACCGGACCCGGACACGGACTCGACAACACCCGACTCGACCGGCTCGGTCGGCTGCTCGATGATCACGTGGGCGTTGGTGCCGGAGATGCCGAACGAGGAGACGGCGCCCCGGCGTACCCGGCCCGTCTCGGGCCACGGGCGTGCCTCCGTGGCCAGTTCCACCGCGCCGGCCGCCCAGTCGACGTGCGGAGACGGCGCGTCGACGTGCAGCGTCGCCGGCACGAGGCCGTGCCGGATGGCGAGCACCAGCTTGATCACGCCGGCCACGCCCGCGGCGGCCTGGGCATGGCCGATGTTCGACTTCACCGAGCCGAGCAGCAGTGGCGGGGCCTCGCCACGGTCCTGCCCGTACGTGGCGATGAGCGCCTGCGCCTCGATCGGGTCGCCCAGCTTGGTGCCGGTGCCGTGCGCCTCCACGACGTCGACGTCGGCGGTGGAGAGCCGGGCGGAGGTGAGGGCCTGGCTGATGACCCGCTGCTGCGCCGGCCCGTTGGGCGCGGTCAGCCCGTTCGACGCGCCGTCCTGGTTGACGGCCGTGCCGCGTACCACCGCCAGGACGCGGTGGCCGTTGCGGCGGGCGTCCGACAGCCGCTCGACCAGCAGCCAGCCGACCCCCTCGGAGAACCCGGCGCCGTCGGCGGCGGCGGCGAACGACCGGCACCGCCCGTCGGTGGAGAGTGCGCGCTGCCGGCTGGATCCGATGTAGAGGCCCGGAGTGGCCATCACCGTCACCCCGCCGGCCAGCGCCAGGTCGCACTCCCTCGCCCGCAGCGCCTGCACGGCGAGGTGCAGCGCCACCAGAGACGACGAGCAGGCCGTGTCGATGGAGACGGCCGGTCCTTCGAGCCCGAGGGCGTACGACACCCGGCCCGACGCGACGGCCGCCGCGCCCCCGGTCATCGAGTGCCCCTCGTCGCCGTCGGGCGACATCATCAGCAGGGTGCCGTAGTCCTGCCCGTTGGTGCCGACGAACACCCCGGTCCGGCTGCCGCGCAGCGAGGCGGGATCGATGCCGGCGGCCTCTACCGCCTCCCAGGAGGTCTCCAGCAGCAGCCGCTGCTGGGGGTCCATGGTCAGCGCCTCGCGGGGCGAGATGCCGAAGAAGGCGGAGTCGAAGTCGCCGGCCCCGTCGACGAACCCGCCCTCCCGGGCGTACGAGGTGCCCGGGTGGTCGGGGTCGGGGTGGTAGAGGCGCTCCAGATCCCAGCCCCGGTCGTCGGGGAAGGGCGCGACGGCGTCCCGGCCCTCCCGCAACAGCTCCCACAGGTCGTCGGGGTTGCGCACCCCGCCCGGCAACCGGCAGCTCATCGCCACGATCGCCACCGGCTCCAGTTCCTGGGACTGGGCCTCGCTGAGTCGGCGGCGGGTGTCGTGGAGATCAGCCATGACCCGCTTGAGGTAATCGCGGAGCTTGTCTTCATTGGCCATCGGAGTGCCGCTTCCTCGAAAGAGACGGGAGAGAGCTGGAGCTGGGGTCAGGAGATGCCGAGGTCCTTGTCCACCATCGCGAACAGTTCGTCGTCGGTGGCGTCGTCGAGATGCCGGCCGATGTCGGCGCCGCCGCTGTCCTGGCCGAGCCGGGAGAGCATCGCCTGCAGGCGTACGGTGGCCCGCACCCGGGCCGCCTCGTCCCGCGCGACCACGTCGAGGCCCTCGGCGATCCGGTCCAGATCGTCGAGGAGCGCGTTCGGGGTGACCACGTCGTCATGGGCGACCTCGGCGTAGAGGTACTCCGCCAGGGTCGTCGGGGTCGGGTAGTCGAAGACCAGGGTGACCGGGAGGGCCACGGCGGTGGCCGAGCCGAGCCGGTTACGCAGCTCGACGGCGGTGACGGAGTCGAAGCCCAGCTCCCGGAACGCCCGATGCTCGTCCACCGACTCGGCGGACGGGTAGTTGAGCACGGCGGCGACCTGGCTACGGACCAGGCCGAGCAGCACGGCGAACCGCTCGGTGGCGGGCAGCCCGGCGAGCCGGTCCCGCAACGACTCCGGGCCGTCGCCGACCTCCACACTGGCCACCGCCTCGGCGGCGGCGAGCCGCCGGACGTCCGGCAGGTCGCTGATCAGCGGACCGGGCCGGGTGGCGGTGAACGCGACGGAGAACCGTTCCCAGGCGATGTCGGCGATGGTGAGGAACGCCTCGCCGTGGTCCACGGCCTGGTGCAGCGCGGTGATCGCCGCCTCCGGGGTCATCTCGGGTACACCGTGGCGGTGCAGCAGATCGCCGAGCGGCCCGTCGGCCATACCGCCGCCGGCCCACGCCCCCCAGGCGATGGAGGTGGCGGTGAGGCCGAGGCCGCGACGGTGCTGGGCGAGCGCGTCGAGGAACGCGTTGCTCGGGGCGTAGTTGCCGACGCCGGAGCTGGCCACGCTGCCGGCGAAGGACGAGAACATGACGAACGCGGACAGCTCGTGGTCGAGGGTCAGCTCGTGCAGGTTGTACGCGACGTCGACCTTGGCCTGCAGCACCCGTTCGATCTGCTCGGGCCGGATGTCGTTGATCATGGCGTCGTCGAGGACGGCGGAGGCGTGCACGACCACGGTGAGCGGGTACTCGGCGGGGATCTGGTCGATCAGCTCGGCCAGGGCTTCGCGGTCGGAGGCGTCGCACTCGGCCACGACGGCCTGGGCGCCCAGCGCGGTGAGGTCGTCGACGAGCTGCTGCGCACCGGGTGCGGCCATGCCCCGGCGGCTGACGACGACGATGTTCTCCACACCGCTGCGGGCCAGCCAGCGGGCGGCGTGCCCACCGAGCGCGCCGGTGCCGCCGGTGACGAGCGCCGTGCCGTACGGCTGCCACGGGTTGGCGGGCTGGCTGTCGCCGAGCGGGACGCGGGTGAGCCGGCGGGCGAGCAGGCCAGTCGGCCGTACCGCGATCTGGTCCTCGTCCCCGGCGGTGGTGAGGGCCGCGACGAGCAGGTCGGCGCAGCGGTCCTCGACGGCCTCGGGCAGGTCCACGAGCCCGCCCCAGCGCTGCGGGTGCTCCAGCGCGGCGACCCGGCCGAAGCCCCAGACCAGCGACTGCACCGGGGAGCGCAGCAGGTCGGCCATACCGACGGACGCGGCGCCGGAGGTGACGCTCCACATCGGCGCGCGCAGGCCGATGTCGCCGAGGGCCTGGAAGAGCGCGACGGTGGCGGCGAAGCCGCCGGGCACGGAGGGGTGCAGCGGGTGGGCCAGTTCGTCGAAGGCGAGCAGCGAGACCACGCCGGCGACCTCGGCGGTGGCGTCGCCGCCCGGTGCGGCGGCCAGCGCCTCCCGCAGCAGCTTGCCGAACTGGTCGCGGTCGACGTCGGGCGTGGAGACGGCCACCGGGACGAGGGTCGCGCCGGCCGCCGCGAACGCCTCGACGCAGGCGTCCTGCCATGGCTCGATGATGTCGCCGGTCGGCAGGACCACGACCCAGGTGCCGTCCATGCCGCGGTTGGCGACGCCGGTCAGCGGCTTCCAGGTGTCCTGGTAGCGCCAGCTGTCGATGTCGGCCTGCCGGCGCCGCTGCCGGCGCCAGGAGGCGAGCATCGGCAGGGCCGGCAGCAGCGCGTCGAGGACCTCGTGTGCCGGGGTCTCCTCGGTGGCGATGGTCTCGGCGAGGGCCGTGACGTCCCCGCTCTCGACGGCGGCCCAGAAGCCCGCGTCGCCCGGGTCGCCGCTCATGCCCGACAGCAGGCTCTCCAGGTCGGGCCCGCCGCTGCCGTCGAGCCAGTACCGGTGGTGGTCGAAGGCGTAGGTGGGCAGGTCGACGGTGGCCGCGGCCGGGAGCACCTTCGTCAGGTCGACGGGCAGGCCGACGGTGTACGCGGTGGCCAGGTTGGTCAGCAACCGGGTCACGTCGTCGTCACCACGACGCAGACTACCGATGGTGTGCCCACTCACACCGGCGTCGTCAAGAATCGCGGTCACCGGCATCGCCAGCACCGGATGCGGACTGATCTCGACGAACGTGGTGTACCCGGCAGCCACAGCCGTCCGCACGGCCGCGTCGAAGAGCACAGTCTGCCGCAGATTGTCGTACCAGTAGTCAGCGGTCATGGTGAGCGGGTCAGCCCACTCGCCCGTGAGGGTGGAGACCAGCCGGGTGTGGCCGGCCCGCGGGGTGACGCCGGCCAGGTCCGCGCGAAGCTGCTCGGCCACCTGCTGCACGGCCTCGGAGTGCGACGCGTAGTCCACGGGGATCAGCCGGGCGCGGACGCCCTGCGCCTGGCACGCCTGCACGAGGTCGGCCACGGGCTGCGGCGGGCCGGACACCACGACGGTGGACGGCCCGTTGACGGCCGCGACACCGACACCCGGGAACTCCCCCAGGCGCTCGGCAACCGCGTCGGCCGACAGGTCGATCGACGCCATCGTCCCGGTCCCCCGCAGCACCGTCAGCGCCCGCGACCGCAACGCCACTGCCCTCGCAGCGTCCTCCAGGCTCAGGATCCCGGCGACACAGGCCGCGCCGATCTCGCCCTGCGAGTGACCGATCACCGCGTCCGGGACGACGCCCGCCGCGCGCCACACGGCCGCCAGGGCGATGCCGACGGCCCACAGCACGGGCTGCACGACCTCGACCCGCTCCAGCCACGACTCGTCGTCACCGGTCAACACCCCGACGAGGTCCACGTCGAGGTACGGCGCCAGGGCCCGCTGGCACTCGGCCAGCTTCGCGTCGAACACCGGCGTACGACCGACGAGCCCGGCCGCCATCCGCGCCGACTGCGCCCCCTGACCCGGGAACACGAAGACGGGACCTGCGCCGGCGCTGGTGACCGTACCGCTGACGAGGTTCCCTGCCGGCTGGCCGGCGGCGAGGGCGTCCAGCCCGGCCAGCAGCTCGTCGGCGGTCGACCCGACGACGGCGGCACGGTGGTCGAACGTCGAGCGGGTGGTGGCCAGCGACCAGCCGACCGCCGCCGGATCGATCTCGCCGCGCCTGCGCAGGAAGTCCGCGAGCCGGGCCGCCTGCCCGCCCAGGGCGGTCCTCGACCGGGCCGAAACCGGCCAGAGGGTCACGTCCGAGGCGACCAGGTCCGGCCGGCGCGCGGGCTCGACGGCGCCGGTCCCGTCCGCCTGCTCGCCGTCGACGGTCGCCGCCTCGGCGACGCGCGGGCGGTACTCCTCGAGGATGACGTGGGCGTTGGTGCCGCTGACCCCGAAGGAGGAGACGCCGCCGCGGCGGGGGCGGTCCAGCTCCGGCCACGGCTTGGACTCGGTGAGCAGGGAGACCGCCCCGGCCGTCCAGTCCACGTGCGGGGACGGCTCGTCGATGTGCAGGGTCTCCGGCATGACGCCGTTGCGCAGCGCCATCACCATCTTGACCAGACCTGCGACGCCGGCGGCGCTCTGGGTATGGCCGATGTTCGACTTCACCGAGCCCAGCCACAGCGGCCGGTCCGCCGGGCGGTCCTGCCCGTACGTGGCGATGAGCGCCTGCGCCTCGATCGGGTCGCCGAGGGTGGTGCCGGTGCCGTGCGCCTCGACCATGTCGACGTCGGCGGTGGAGAGCCGGGCGTTGGCGAGGGCCTGGCGGATGACCCGCTGCTGGGAGGGGCCGTTGGGGGCGGTGAGCCCGTTGGAGGCGCCGTCCTGGTTGAGGGCGCTGCCCCGGATCACGGCGAGGACCGGGTGGCCGTTGCGTTCGGCGTCGGCCAGCCGCTCCACGACGAGCACGCCGCCGCCCTCGCCCCAGCCGGTGCCGTCCGCGCCGGCCGCGAAGGCCCTGCACCGGCCGTCGACGGACATGCCGCGCTGCCGGGAGAAGACGACGAACACACCGGGGGTGACCATGACGGTGACGCCACCGGCGATGGCCAGGTCGCACTCGCCGCGGCGCAGCGCGTTCACGGCGAGGTGCAGGGCCACCAGCGAGGAGGAGCAGGCGGTGTCCACGGTGACGGCCGGGCCGTTGAGGCCGAGGGTGAACGAGATCCGGCCGGACGCGACGCTTGTGGTGTTGCCGGTGCCGATGTACATGTCGACGCCCTCGGGCACGTGCGGCAGACCCATGCCGTAGTTCGAGGTGCTCAGCCCGACGAAGACACCGGTGGAGCTGCCGCGCAGCGACAGCGGGTCGATGCCGGCCCGCTCGACGGCCTCCCAGGACGTCTCCAGCAACAACCGCTGCTGCGGGTCCATGGCGAGGGCCTCACGCGGCGAGATGCCGAAGAGGGACGGGTCGAAGTCGCCGGCACCGTCGAGGAACCCACCGATGCGGGTGTAGCTCTTACCCGGCTTGTTGGGATCGGGGTCGTAGAGCGCCTCCAGGTCCCACCCCCGGTCGTCGGGGAACTCGGTGAGCGCGTCCCGGCCGTCGGCGACGAGCTCCCACAGGTCCTCCGGCGACCGGACGCCACCGGGGAAGCGGCAGCTCATGGAGACGATGGCCAGCGGCTCCTGATCCCGGGCCTCGACGGTCTGCAGCTTGCGCTTGGTGTCGTGCAGGTCTGCGGTCACCCGCTTGAGGAAGTACCGCAGCTTGTCGTCGCTCATCGGGTGGCCCCTGCCTCGATCCGAAGGTTGGTCATCTCAGGAGATTCCAAACTCTTTGCTGATGAAGTCGAAGATCTCGTCGTCGCTGGCCGAGTCGAGGTCTGGCCGGTCCGGTTCGACGGAGGGCCCGGCCGCAAGGTCGGACGCCTTGGCGAGCAGGTCCTGCATCCGGGCGGTGAACCGGGCGCGGGCCGCCGGGTCGAGCGGGATGGCGGTGAGCAGGCTCTCCACCGTGTCGATGCCCTGGAAGAGCGGTTGGGTGGAGGGCGCCGCGTCGGCGGCGATCTCGCTTGTCAGCTTCTCGGCGAGCGCCGTCGGCGTCGGGTAGTCGAAGACGAGCGTCGCCGGCAGCCGCAGGCCGGACAGGTTGTTGAGCCGGTTGCGCAGGTCGACGGCGGTGAGTGAGTCAAAGCCCAGGTCGGTGAAGAGCCGGTTCGGGTCGACTGCGTCAGGGCCGGCGTGGCCGAGGACGGCGGCGATGTTCGCCCGTACCACGTCGAGCACCACCTTGAGCCGCTCCGGGGCGGCCAGTCCGGCGAGCCGCTGGCCGAGTTGGACCCCGCCGGAGCGGGCACCGGTGGCGTCCACGGAGCGCCGCAGCGGCACCCGGACCAGGGCCCGGAGGATGGGCGCGAGGGTGCCGCCCTCCGCCTGCCCGCGCAGCGTCCCGACGTCCAGGCGCATCGGCAGGACGGCCGCCGCGTCGAGCCGCCACGCGGCGTCGAAGAGATTCAGCGCCTGCTCGGTGGCCAGGCCGGTGGCGCCCTGCTCGGCCATCCGTCGCACGTCGTCGTCGCCGAGGTGACCCGTCATGCCGCTGGCCTGCTCCCACAGGCCCCAGGCGAGCGAGTTGCCGGCGAGCCCACGTGCCCGGCGGTGCGCCGCGAGGGCGTCGAGGAAGGCGTTCGACGCCGCGTAGTTGGACTGGCCGGCGCTGCCCAGCGTGGCCGCCGCCGAGGAGAACAGGACGAAGGCCGCGAGGTTCGCGTCGGCCGTGAGGCGGTGCAGGTGCCAGGCGGCGTCGATCTTCGGCACGGCGACCGCGTCCACCCGGTCGGGGGTCATCGACTCCAGCACGCCGTCGTCGAGGACGCCGGCGGCGTGCACCACGGCGGTGAGCGGGTGCGCCGCAGGCACCCCGGCCAGCAGCGCCGACAGGGCCTCGGGGTCGGCGGCGTCGCAGGCCACGACGGCCACCTCCGTACCGGTGCCGGCGAGTTCGGTGACCAGGTCGCCGATCCCCTCGGCCGCCGCGCCGCGCCGCCCGGCCAGCAGCAGGTGCCGTACGCCGTGGCTGGTGGCGAGGTGGCGGGCCAGGATGCGGCCCAGCACGCCGGTGCCGCCGGTGATCAGCACGGTGCCGGCCGGGTCGATCCCGCCGGGCAGCGGTTCGACGGCGGCCGGAACCCGGCCGAGCCGTGGCGTGCGGACCTGCCCGTCGCGCACGGCGAGCTGCGGCTCGCCGGAGGCGATGGCGGCGGCCACCGCGGCGGCGCTGTCCGGGGCGTCGTCGAGGTCGACGAGCTGGCACCGGCCCGGGTGTTCGAGCTGGGCGGTGCGCAGCAGGCCCCAGACGGGGGCCTGGCGCAGGTTCACCGGCTCCTGCTCCCCTGCCGCGACCGCGTTCCGGGTGACGAGCACCAGCCGCGAGTCGGCGAACCGGTCGTCGGCGAGCCAGGTCCGCAACGCGGCGAGCGTACGGTGCGTGGTGGCCCGCGCCTGTGCGGCGAGCTCCGGGTCCGTCGGGTCCCCGGCGTCGCCGACCGGGACGATCACCGCCTCGGGCGTCGGCTCACCCCCGGCGAGCAGGTCGCCCAGCGAGTCGAGCCCGACGTCGGTACGCACCCGGGCACCGGCCGCCTCGCAGGCGGCGCTGAGCGCCAGGTCGTCGCCGAGCGCCACCCAGCGGGTGGCCGCCGGCACGGGGCCGGTTGGCACCGGCAGCACCGGCCAGTCCACCTGGAACAGCGACTCGTGCCGGCCGGAGCGGGCCGCGCCGAGGGAGTCCCCGGAGACGCGGCGCATGATCAGCGAGTCGACGTGCAGCACCGGGGCGCCGGTGGCGTCGGCCACCTGGAAGGAGACGCCGACCTCGCCGGCCGCGGCGACGCGTACGCGCAGGGCGGTGGCCCCGGCGGCGAGCAGGGAGACCCCGGTCCAGGCGAACGGCAGACGGGGCACGCTGGCGTCGGCGCCGTCGCCCATCCGGCCGAGGAAGCCGCCGATCGACATGGCCTGCAGCGCGCCGTCCAGCAGTGCCGGGTGCACGCCGAAGCGGCCGGCCGTGGCGTGGTGGTCGGCGGGCAGCTCGACCTCGGCGAAGACCTCGTCGTCGCGGGTCCACGCGGCGCGCAGGCCACGGAACGCCGGTCCGTAGCCGAAGACGGTCGCCTCGATACCGGAGTAGAAGTCGTCGGACTCGACGCGTGTCGCGCCGGGCGGCGGCCAGACCCCTAGGTCGAAGGCGGGCGCGGCGTCGGCCGGCTGCGGGCCGAGCAGACCGGTGGCGTGGCAGGTCCAGGCGACGTCGGCGAGGATCTCGTCCGAGCCGTCCCGGTAGGGCCGGGAGTAGAGCTGGACGGTACGCCGCCCGTCGTCGTCCCGGTCGCCGACCGTCAGCTGCACCTGGAGCGCGCCGAGTTCGGGCAGGACGAGCGGGGCGAGCAGGGTCAGCTCCTCCACCGTCGGGCAGCCGGCCTGCTCACCGGCGTACGTGGCCAGTTCGACGAAGGCGGTGCCGGGCAGCAGGATGTTGTCCATCACCCGGTGCTCGCCGAGCCACGGGTGGGTACGCACCGACAGCCGCCCGGTGAAGACCATCCGCTCGCTGTCGGGGAAGGTCAGCGCGGCGCTGAGCAGCGGGTGCCCGGCGTCCTGGAGGCCGGCGGAGGCGACGTCCTGCGCCCGGTGCACCGGCGGCTCGACCCAGTACCGCTGGTGGTCGAAGGCGTACGTGGGCAGTGCGACGGTGTCGGTCTCGGCGAGTACGGCCGTCAGGTCGACGGGCAGACCGATCGTGTGCGCGGTGGCCAGGTTCGTCAGCAGCCGCGTCGCGTCGTCGTCACCGCGGCGCAGACTGCCCAGCGTGTGCCCGCTCACGCCGGCGTCGTCCAGGATCGCCGTGACCGGCATCGCCAACACCGGATGCGGAGAGATCTCCACGAACGTGGTGTGACCCGCCTCGACGGCCACCCGGACGGCGGCCTCGAACTGGACGGTCTGCCGCAGATTGTCGTACCAGTAGTCCGCCGTCATCGACGCCGGGTCCACCCAGTCCCCGGTGAGCGTCGACACGAGGCGGGTGTGGCCCTGTCGCGGCGTCACGTCGGCCAGGTCGGCGCGCAACTGCTCCGCGACGTCCTGCACCGCCGCCGAATGCGACGCATAATCCACCGGAATCAACCGCGCCCGCACCCCGTCGGCCTGACACGCCTCCACCAGATCGGCAACCGGCCGCGGCGGACCCGACACCACGACCGTGGACGGACCGTTCACCGCCGCGACGCCCACCCCGGGGAACTCCCCGAGCCGCTCGGCCACCGACTCCGCCGACAGGTCGACCGACGCCATCGTGCCGGTACCCCGCAGCACCGTCAGCGCACGCGACCGCAACGCGACCGCCTTCGCCGCGTCCTCCAGGGACAGGATCCCCGCCACACACGCCGCGCCGATCTCACCCTGCGAATGCCCGATCACCGCCGCCGGCACCACACCCGCATGCCGCCACACCGCCGCCAGAGCCACACCGACGGCCCACAGCACCGGCTGCACCACCTCGACCCGCTCCAACCACGACTCGTCCTCGCCGGTCAACACCGACACGAGATCGACATCGAGGTACGGGGCGAGAGCCCGCTGGCACTCCGCCAGCCGCGCGTCGAACACGGGCGCACGACCGACGAGACCGGCGGCCATTCGTGCCGACTGCGCACCCTGGCCCGGGAACACGAACACCGGGCCCGCGCCGTGGGACGTGGTGGTGTCGGCGACGACGTTGCCGGCCGGCGTCCCGGACACCACCGCGTCCAGCCCCGCCAGCAACTCCTCCGTGCCCGACCCGACGACAGCGGCACGGTGACCGAACGCCGACCGGGTCGTAGCCAGGGACCAGCCCACCGCCGCCGCGTCGATGTCGCCGCGCTCACGCACGTACTCCGCGAGACGGGCCGCCTGGCCGGCCAGGGCGCCCTTCGACCGTCCCGACAGCGGCCACAGCACCGCGTCGGAGGCCACGAGCCCGGGGCTGGGCTCGGCCGGTGCCACGGACAGTTCGTCGGCCTGCTCGATGATGACGTGGGCGTTGGTGCCGGAGATGCCGAACGAGGACACCGCCGCCCGGCGCGGCCGGTCCACCGCCGGCCAGGGCCGCGACTGCGTCGCCAGCTCCACCGCGCCGGAGGTCCAGTCGATGTGCGGCGACGGCTCGTCCACGTGCAGCGTCGCCGGGACGAGGCCGTGCCGGATGGCCTGCACCATCTTGATCACGCCGGCCACACCGGCTGCGGCCTGGGCGTGGCCGATGTTCGACTTGATCGAGCCGAGCAGCAGGGGCCGGTCGGCGGGCCGCTCCCGCCCGTACGTGGCGAGCAGGGCCTGCGCCTCGATCGGGTCGCCGAGGGTGGTGCCCGTGCCGTGCGCCTCGACCACGTCCACGTCGGCCGTGGTGAGGCGGGCCGACGCCAGCGCCTGCCGGATCACCCTCTGCTGCGAGGGGCCGTTCGGGGCGGTCAGCCCGTTGGAGGCGCCGTCGGAGTTGATCGCCGAGCCGCGCACCACCGCGTAGACGGTGCGGCCCTGCCGGCGGGCGTCGGAGAGCCGCTGCACGAGCAGCATGCCGACGCCCTCGGACCAGCCGGTGCCGTCGGCGGACGCGGCGAACGACTTGCACCGGCCGTCGGCGGCCAGGCCGCGCTGCCGGGAGAACTCGACGAACGCGGTCGGGGTGGCCATCACCATGACGCCACCGGCGAGGGCCATGTCGCACTCGCCGCGCCGCAGCGCCTGGCCGGCCCAGTGCAGCGCGACCAGCGACGACGAGCAGGCCGTGTCCAGCGACACCGCCGGCCCCTCCAGCCCGAACGTGTACGCCACCCGGCCGGAGATGACGCTGCTGGTCATCCCGGTCAGCATGTAGCCCTCGGCGGCCTCCGGCGAGTACGCGAGCAGCGAGCCGTAGTCCTGGCCGCTGGTGCCGACGAAGACGCCGGTGCTGCTGCCCCGTACGTCGGTGGGGTCGATGCCGGCGGACTCGAAGGACTCCCAGGTGGTCTCCAGCAGCAGTCGCTGCTGCGGGTCCATGGCCAGGGCCTCGCGGGGCGAGATGCCGAAGAAGTTGGGGTCGAACCTGTCGACGCCGCTGAGGAAGCCGCCGCCGCGGGCGTAGAAGGTGCCGGGGGCGTCGGGGTCGGGGCTGTAGAGGCTGTCGAGGTCCCAGCCACGGTCGGTGGGCAGGTCGCTGATCGCGTCCACGCCGTCGACCACCAGCCGCCACAGGTCGTCGGGCGACCACACGCCGCCGGGCAGCCGGCAGGCCATGCCGATGATCGCGAGGGGCTCGTCGTCGCCGACCGACACGGCGGTCGTCGTGGGTCGCATGGGAACCGGGGTGCCGGCGATCTCCGTACCCAGGAAGGCCGCCAGGTCGTGCGGGGTCGGGTAGTCGAAGACGAGGGTGGCCGGCAGCCGCATCCCGAACGCGTTGTTGAGCCGGTTGCGCATCTCGACGGCGGTGAGCGAGTCGAAGCCGAACTCGCTGAACGCCCGGCGCGGCTCGATGGCCGCCGGGTCGGGGTAGCCGAGCACGGCGGCGGCCTGGCCCCGGACGATCTCGACCAGCGCGGCGGCCCGCTCGGCGTCGCCGAGCCCGGCGAGCTGCTGCACCAGCGACGCGCCGGTGCTGGCCGCGGCGGCGCGGGCGGGCGTGCGGATCAGCGCCCGGTACAGCGGCGGGATGCTTCCGCCGGCGAACTGCACCTTCATCGCGGCGAGGTCCAGCCGGGCCGGGACGAGCGCGGCGTCGGTGGTGCGGCAGGCCGCGTCGAAGAGGGCGAGCCCCTCCTCGGCCTCCATGGCGGCGACGCCGGAGCGGGAGATCCGGTTGAGGTGGACGTCGTCCAGCTCGGTGGTCATGCCGCTGCGGTCGGCCCAGAGGCCCCAGGCGAGGGTGAGGGCGGCGAGGCCGCGCGCCTTGCGGTGCTGGGCCAGCCCGTCGAGGAACGCGTTGGCGGCGGCGTAGTTGCCCTGGCCCGGGCCGCCGGCGGTGGCGGCCAGCGAGGAGTACGAGACGAACGCCTTCAGGTCGAGGTCGGCGGTCAGCTCGTGCAGGTGCCAGGCGGCGTCGACCTTGGGCCGCAGCACGCCGTCCATCCGCTCGGGGGTGAGCGAGGAGATGACGCCGTCGTCGCGGACGCCGGCGGCGTGGATGACGGCGGTCAGCGGGTGCTCCGCCGGGATGCCGGCCAGCAGCTCGGCCACGGCGCCACGGTCGGCGACGTCGCAGGCGGCGACGGTGACGCTCACGCCGAGCGCCTCCAACTCGGCGCAGAGCTCCGCGACGCCCCCGGCGGCGCGACCGCGCCGGCTGGTGAGGATCAGGTGCCGGACGCCGTACGTGCTGACCAGGTGCCGGCTCATCAGCCGGCCGAGGGTGCCGGTGGCGCCGGTGATCAGGACGGTGCCGTCGGAGTCGAACGGGGCTGCCGGCGGCTCGGTCGGGGCGGGGACCCGGGTGAGCCGGGCGCCGGCGGCGACGCCCGCGCGGATCACGACCTGCGGCTCGTCGGTCGCGACGGCCGGGACGAGCGCGGCGGCGCAGCCGGCCACGTCGTCGACGTCCACCAGCACGAACCGGTCGGGGTTCTCCGACTGGGCGGAGCGCAGCAGGCCGATCACGGCGGCGCCGGCCAGGTCCGTCAGGTCGGTGTCCCGGTCGGTGGCGACCGCGCCCGAGGTCAGCACCACCAGTCGGGACACCGCGTAGCGCTCCTCGGCGAGGAACTGCTGGAGCACGGCGAGCACCCGGTGGGTCGCCTCGGCGACGGCGCGCGGCACGTCCGCCGACGCGGGCGGGTCGAGCAACGGCAGGACCAGCACGCCGGGCGCGTCCGTCCCGCCGTCCATCGCCGTGGCCAGGGCCGCCAGGTCGGGGTACGCCGCCACGGCCGTGCCGGTGGCGGCGACCGCGTCGGTGAGCGCCGCGGCGTCGCCGAGCACCGCCCAGTCGACCGGGGCCGGGCCGGCGGGAAGCGCGAGCGGGGCCCACTCGACCCGGAACAGCGACTCGGTGCCGCCGCCGGAGGCGGTGCGGAGTTGGTCGGCGGAGACCGGCCGCAGGACGAGGGAGCCGACGGAGATGACCGGCGCGCCGGTGACGTCGGTGAGCAGCAGCGAGATGCTGTCGGGGCCGGTGTGCGAGACCCGGACGCGGGCCGCCGCGGCCCCGGCACCGTGCAGGGCGACGTCGTTCCAGGAGAACGGCAGGCGGCCGAATCCGGGGGGCATGCCCGCCCCGGAGGGCTCCCCGGCCGGCGTGGTCAGGCCGAGGGTGTGCAGCGCCGCGTCGAGCAGGGCCGGGTGCAGGCCGTACCCGGCGGCCTCGGCGGCGGGGGCCTCGGGCAGCGCCAGCTCGGCGAAGAGGTCGTCGCCGCGCCGCCAGGCGGAGCGCAGGGCGATGAACGACGGGCCGTAGTCGTAGCCCTGGGCGGCGAGGTTCAGGTAGAGGTCGTCGGTGCCGACCTCGGTCGCGCCCGGCGGCGGCCAGGTGGTCAGGTCGGACCAGCCGGCGGGACCGCTCGGCACGGCCGGGCCGCTGGCCAGCACGCCGCTGGCGTTGCGGGTCCAGGCCCGCTCACCCGTGCCCTCGGCCGGCTCGCCGTCCTGCGCGGAGTGCAGCGACACGGAACGGCACCCGGTCTCGTCCGCCGGGCCGATCCAGAGCTGGATGTCCACGCCCCCGGTCTCCGGCAGGATCAGCGGCGACTCCAGGGTCAGTTCGCGGACGTGGTCCGCGCCGACGTGCGCGCCCGCCTGGAGGGCGAGTTCGACGAAACCCGTGCCGGGCAGCAGCACGGTGTCGAACACGACGTGGTCGCAGATCCACGGGTGGGTACGCCGGGCCAGCCGGCCGGTGAAGAGGAAGCCCTCGGCGTGCGCGACGCCGACGGCGGCTCCGAGCAGGGGGTGTTGCGCGGGGCGCAGGCCGACCGCGGTGACGTCGCCGGTCCACCCGGCGCCCGCCTCGGGCCAGTAGCGCTGGTGCTGGAAGGCGTACGTGGGCAGGTCCACCCGCCGGGCGCCGGTGTCGGCGAACCACTGCCGCCAGTCGACTGCGACCCCGTGCACGTGCAGCTCGGCCAACCCGGCCAGCAGCCCGTGCGCCCCGGACCGGTCCTTGCGCTGCGCGGCGACGGCCAGCACGGCGTCGTCGGCGGGCAGGATCTCGCCGACCATCGCGGTCAGGACGCTGCGCGGGCCGACCTCCAGGAACGTGTCCACCCCCGCCTCGCGCAGGGCGGTGATTCCGTCGGCGAAGCGGACGGCCTCGCGGACGTGGCGCACCCAGTAGTCGGCCGTACGGATCTCGTCGGCGTCAGCCAGCGCACCGGTCACGTTCGACACCACCGGCAGCGACGGCGCGGAGAACGTCAACCCGTCTAGGACGGCGCGGAACTCGGCGAGCATCGGCTCCATCAGCGGACTGTGGAACGCGTGGCTGACGGTCAGCCGGCGCGTACGCACGCCCCGGTCCCGCCAGACCCGCTCCACCTCGTCGAGGGCGTCGACGGCACCGGAGACCACGACCGAGGTCGGCCCGTTGACGGCCGCGATCCCGACCCGGTCGGTCGAGCCGGCGATCGACTCGACCACCGCCACCTCGTCGGCGGCCACCGCGAGCATGCCGCCACCGGCCGGCAGGGCCTGCATCAGCCGGCCCCGCGCCGCCACCAGCGCACACGCGTCGGCCAGCGACAGCACCCCCGCCACGTACGCGGCCGTCACCTCACCGATCGAGTGACCGCCCACGAACTCCGGCGCGATGCCGAACGACTCGACGAGGCGGAACAGCGCCACCTCGACGGCGAACAGGCCCGCCTGCGTGAACACCGTCTGGTCCAGCAGGGCCGCCTCGGCGGAACCCTCCAGCGCGAACAGCACCTCCCGCAGCGGACGCGGCAGCAGCGCGTCCAGGTACACGCACACCTCGTCCAGCGTGGCGGCGAACACCGGGAAGCCCGCGTACAACTCCCGGCCCATGCCGGCGCGCTGCGCGCCCTGGCCGGAGAAGAGCACCGCGAGCGAGCCCCGGCCGCCGGCCTGCCCGGCGACGACCGCGCCGGACGGCTGACCGGCGGCGAGGGCGCGCAGCCCGGCCAGCAGGTCCTCGCGGCCGGTCGCGTGGACCACGGCGCGGTGGTCCAGGCTGGACCGGGACGTCACCGACGAGAAACCCAGATCGAGGGGCCGCAGGGTCTCGTCGGCGGCGATCCGGGCCGCCCAGCGGGCCGCCTGCGCGGCGAGGCCGGCAGCGTCCCGGGCCGACACCGGCACCGGTACGACCGGCCGCTCGACCACCGGCGCGGCGGCCGACGGGGCCGGCTGCGGTGCCGGGGCCTGCTCCAGGATGGTGTGCGCGTTGGTGCCGGACACCCCGAACGAGGAGACCGCCGAGCGGCGCGGCCGGTCCACCGCCGGCCACGGCGTCGCCTCGGTCACCAGCGAGACGTCGCCGGCCGACCAGTCGACCTCGGGCGTCGGCTCGTCGACGTGCAGGGTGGGCGGTACGACGCCGTGCCGCATCGCCATGACCATCTTGATGACGCCGGCCACCCCGGCGGCCGCCTGCGCATGGCCGATGTTCGACTTGACCGAGCCGAGCAGCAGCGGCGCGGAGTCCCCCCGCTCCTGTCCGTACGTGGCCAGCAGCGCCTGCGCCTCGATCGGGTCGCCGAGGCGGGTGCCGGTGCCGTGCGCCTCGACCACGTCCACGCCGCCGGCGGCGAGGCCGGCGTTGGCCAGGGCCTGCTGGATCACCCGCTGCTGCGACGGCCCGTTCGGGGCGCTCAGCCCGTTGGAGGCGCCGTCCTGGTTCACCGCGCTGCCCCGTACCACGGCGAGGATGGGGTGGCCGTTGCGCTGCGCGTCCGCGAGCCGTTCCAGCACCAGGACGCCGACGCCCTCGGACCAGCCGGTCCCGTCGGCGGCGGCGGCGAACGCCTTGCACCGGCCGTCGGCGGCGAGGCCGCGCTGCCGGGAGAACTCGACGAAGGCGGCCGGGGTGCACATGGCGGTGACGCCGGCGACGATGGCCAGGGTGCACTCCTGCTGCCGCAGCGCCTGGCCCGCGAGGTGCAGGGCGACCAGGGAGGACGAGCAGGCGGTGTCGATGGTGACGGCCGGCCCCTCCAGCCCGAAGGTGTACGCGATCCGGCCGGAGACCACGCTGCCGGCGTTGCCGGTCATCAGGTGCCCCTCCAGGCCCTGCGCGGCACCCATCAGCACGGTGCCGTAGTCCTGGCCGGTGCTGCCGGCGAAGACGCCGGTGCGGCTGCCGCGCAGCGAGTGCGGGTCGATGCCGGCCCGCTCCAGGGCCTCCCACGAGGTCTCCAGCAGCCAGCGCTGCTGCGGGTCCATCGCCAGCGCCTCCCGGGGGGAGATCGCGAAGAAGCCCGGGTCGAAGTCGGCCAGGTCGTGGACGAAGCCGCCCTGCCGCGTGTACGACGTACCGGCCTGCTCGGGGTCGCTGTCGTAGAGCGACCCGAGGTCCCAGCCGCGGTCGGTCGGGAAGTCGGAGACCACGTCCCGGCCGGACGCGACCACCTCCCACAGGTCCTCGGGCGAGCGCACCCCGCCCGGGAAGCGGCAGCTCATGGAGACGATGGCGACCGGTTCCTGTTCACCGGCTTCCACCTCGCGCAGGCGCTGGCGCACCTGGTGCAGGTCAGCGGTGACCCGCTTGAGGTAGTCGAGAAGCTTCGCCTCGTCAGCCATGGACCGCGCACTCCTTGTGTTGACCCGTCGTCGCAGCAGCGATCACGTCAGGACATCCCCAGCTCGCGGTCGATGAAGTCGAAGACCTCGTCCGGCGTCGCGTCCTGGAGCTTCTCGGCGACGGTGTCGCCGTCCGCCGGGGCGTCGGCCTCGTTGAGGGAGGCCAGCAGCGCCCGCAGCCGCTCGGTGATCCGAATTCGGGCGCTGCGGTCCGGCGCCGAGCCGGAGAGCGCCGCTTCCAACCTGTCCAGCTCGCCGAAGACCGGTGCGACCCCGACCACCCCGCCGTCGACGACGGCGGCCCGCACGTACTCGGCCAGCCCGGCGGCGGTCGGGTAGTCGAAGACGACCGTGGCGGGCAGCCGGACGCCGGTCGCCGCGGTGAGCCGGTTGCGCAGCTCCACGGCGGTCAGCGAGTCGAAGCCGAGTTCGCGGAACGCCCGGTCCGGCTCGACGGCGTCCATCGAGTCGTGGCCGAGCACCGCGGCGGCCTGCCCGCGTACCAGCTCCAGCAGGGTCTTGCGTCGTTCGGCGTCGGTCTGCCCGGCGAGCAGGGCGGCCAGGGACTCCGCGGAGACGCCGGTGTCCTCGGCCCGCTCGGCGACGGCCCGCCGCGCCTCGGCCACGCCCGCGATGAGCGGGCTGGGCCGCACGGCCACGAAGCCGGGCACGTAACGGGCCCAGTCGATGCCGGCCACCATCGTCGCCGGCTCGCCCCGCGCGACGCACTGCGCGAGCGCCGTGAGCGCGGCTCCGGTGTCGAGGCGGGCCACGCCGGTACGCCGGCGGCGCTCCTCCACGGCATGGTCGGTGGTGGCCATCCCGCCGGCCGCCCAGGGGCCCCAGGCGACCGAGGTGGCCGGCAGGCCCTGCCGGTGCCGCTGCTCGGCGAGGGCGTCGAGGTAGGCGTTGGCGGCGGCGTAGCTGCCCTGACCGGCGGCGCCGAGCTGCCCGGCCAGCGCGGAGAACAGCACGAACGCGCGCAGTTCCCGCCCGACGGTCAGCTCGTGCAGGTGCAGGGCACCGAGCACCTTGGGGCGCAGGACGGTGGCGAGGCGGTCGGCGGTGAGCCCGTCGAGCACCCCGTCCTCGAGGACGCCGGCCGCGTGCACGACGCTGGTCAGCGGCGCGTCGGCGGGTACCTCGTCGAGCAGCTTGGCCAGCGCGGCCCGGTCGGCCACGTCGCAGGCCGCGACGGTCACCCGGGTGCCCGCCCCGGTCAGCTCGCGGACGAGTTCGGCGGCGCCGGGGGCGTCCGCGCCACGGCGGCTGACGAGCATCAGGTGCTCGGCGCCCCGGGCGGCCAGCCAGCGGGCCACCTCCGCGCCGAGCGCGCCGGTGCCGCCGGTGACCAGCGTCGTGCCCGGGTAGCCGGCGTCGTCGGCGGGCGCCTCGCCGCCGGGTGCCCGCACCAGCCGGCGGACCAGGATGGTGGCGCCGTCGACCGCGAGCTGGTCCTCGCCGTCGAGTCCGGCGAGGGCGGCGCAGAGCAGGTCCCAGCCGTGGTCGTCCAGGGTGGCCGGTACGTCGACCAGGCCGCCCCACCGCTCGGGGTGTTCGAGGGCCACGACCCGGCCGAGGCCCCAGAGCAGCGACTGCTCCGGTCGGCTGGGCGTGCCGCTCCGGGTGGTGCCGGCGGCGCCCCGGGTGACGCACCACAGCGGCGCGGCGACGTCGAGGTCGCCGAGCGCCTGGATCAGCGCGAGCGACCGTGCGAGGAACGGCGGCACCGGCTGGGTGTCGTCGACCGGGCCGTCGGCGAGGGCGAGCAGGGACAGCACCCCGTCGACCGGGGCCGGCCCGCCGTCGGCGGTACGGGTGACACCGCTCAGGTGCGCGGTGAGGGCGGCACGGTCGGTCAGGTTCTCCGGCAGCGACACCAGCCGGACATCGGCGCCCCGGCGGGACAGCTCGGCGACGGCGGCCTCGCCCTCCTCCGGGTGCCGTGCGTCGGCGATCACCCACCAGGCGCCGGGGAGGAAGCTGACGGGCGTCCCGGTGTACGGCTGCCAGACGCTGCGGTAGCGCAGGTCGTCCAGGGCGGAGCGGTTGCGCTGCTGGCGTCGCCAGGAGGCGAGCACGGGCAGGGCCGCGCCCAGCCGTTCCAGGGATTCCGTCGCGTCCTGCTCGGTGAGTTCCGCGAGCGCGGCCAGGTCCTCGCTCTCGACGGCCGCCCAGAACGCGGAGTCGACGCCGCTCGGGGTCTCCTCGGTGTCGTCCTGCCGGATCGCCGCGGTCGGCCAGAAGCGGCTGCGGTCGAAGGCGTACGTGGGCAGTGCGACGGTGTCGGTCTCGGCGAGTACGGCCGTCAGGTCGACGGGCAGACCGATCGTGTGCGCGGTGGCCAGGTTCGTCAGCAGCCGCGTCGCGTCGTCGTCACCCCGCCGCAGACTGCCCAGCACGTGCCCGCTCACGCCGGCGTCGTCCAGGATCGCCGTGACCGGCATCGCCAACACCGGATGCGGAGAGATCTCCACGAACGTCGTGTGACCCGCCTCGACGGCCACCCGCACGGCGGCGTCGAACTGGACGGTCTGCCGCAGATTGTCGTACCAGTAGTCCGCCGTCATCGAGGACGGGTCCACCCAGTCCCCGGTGAGGGTGGAGACGAGCCGGACGTTGCCCTGTCGCGGCGTCACGTCGGCCAGGTCGGCGCGCAACTGCTCCGCGACATCCTGCACCGCCACGGAGTGCGACGCGTAGTCCACCGGGATCAACCGCGCCCGCACACCGTCGGCCTGGCACGCCTCCACCAGATCGGCAACCGGCCGCGGCGGACCCGACACCACGACCGTCGACGGACCGTTCACCGCCGCGACACCGACGCCCGGGAACGCCGGCAGCCGCTCGGCCACCGCCTCCGCCGACAGGTCGACCGACGCCATCGTCCCGGTGCCCCGCAGCACCGTCAGCGCCCGCGACCGCAACGCGACCGCCTTCGCCGCGTCCTCCAGGGACAGGATCCCCGCCACACACGCCGCGCCGATCTCGCCCTGCGAGTGACCGACCACCGCCGCCGGGGTGACCCCGGCGTGCTGCCACACCGCCGCCAGGGCCATGCCGACGGCCCACAGCACCGGCTGCACGACCTCGACCCGCTCCAGCCACGACTCGTCGTCACCGGTCAACACCGACCCCAGATCGACATCCAGGTACGGCGCCAGGGCCCGCTGACACTCCGCCAGCCGCGCGTCGAACACCGGCACACGACCGGCGAGACCGGCCGCCATCCGCGCCGACTGCGCACCCTGACCCGGGAACACGAACACCGCACCGGTTCCGGAGGCCGTACCCGTGACGAGGTTCCCCGCCTGCGCGCCGGCGGACAGGGCGTCCAGGCCCGCCAGCAACTCGGCCACGGTGGCCCCGACGACGGCGGCCCGCTGGTCGAACGTCGACCGGGTGGCGGCGAGGGACCAGCCCACCGCCGCCGCGTCGAGGTCGGCGTGCGCGCGGACGTGCTGGGCCAGGCGAGCGGCCTGACCGGCCAGCGCGCCCTTCGACCGCCCCGACACCGTCCAGACGACGACGTCGGAGGCCACGAGCCCCGGGCTGCGATCCTCGGCGGCCTCGCCGTCGGGCTCCACGCTCTCGGCGGGGAGGTCCTCGGGCAGTTCGATGATGACGTGGGCGTTGGTGCCGGAGATGCCGAACGAGGACACCGCCGACCGGCGCGCCCGGCCCACGGCCGGCCACGGCCGCGACTCGATCGCCAGCTCGACGGCCCCGGAGTTCCAGTCGATGTGCGGGGACGGCTCGTCCACGTGCAGCGTCGCCGGGACCACGCCCTCCCGCATCGCCAGCACCATCTTGATCACACCGGCGACGCCGGCGGCGGCCTGGGTGTGGCCGATGTTCGACTTCACGGAGCCGAGCAGCAGCGGCTCGTCGCGCTCCTGCCCGTACGTGGCGAGCAGGGCCTGCGCCTCGATCGGGTCACCGAGGGTGGTGCCCGTGCCGTGCGCCTCGACCACGTCCACGTCGGCCGTGGTGAGGCGGGCCGACGCCAGCGCCTGGCGGATCACCCGCTGCTGCGACGGACCGTTCGGGGCCGTCAGCCCGTTCGACGCACCATCCTGATTGACCGCACTGCCCCGCACGATCGCCAGCACCTCGTGACCGTTACGCCGCGCGTCCGACAACCGCTCCACCACCAGCACACCAACACCCTCACCCCAGCCCGTGCCGTCGGCACCCGCCGCGAACGCCTTGCACCGGCCGTCGGCCGCCAGGCCCCGCTGCCGCGAGAACTCCACGAACAGCCCAGGCGTCGCCATCACGGTCACGCCGCCGGCGAGGGCCAGGTCGCACTCGCCACGCCGCAGCGACTGCACCGCCAGGTGCAACGCCACAAGCGACGACGAACACGCCGTGTCCACCGACACCGCCGGCCCCTCCAACCCCAACGCGTACGCCACCCGACCCGACACCACACTCGCGGCGTTGCCCGTGCCCGCGAAGCCCTCCACCTCGTCCCCCGCCACCATCAGCAGGGCCCCATAGTCCTGACCATTCGTGCCCACGAACACCCCTGTTCGCGAACCCCGAAGAACCCCAGGCTCAACCCCTGCCCGCTCGACCGCCTCCCACGAGACCTCCAGCAACAACCGCTGCTGGGGGTCCATCGCCAAGGCCTCACGGGGGGAAATCCCGAAGAAACCGGCATCAAACTCCGCCGCCTCGTAGAGGAAGGCGCCGCTGCGGACGTATGAGGTGCCGGTGGAATAGGGGTCGGGGTCGTAGAGCTTCTCGACGTCCCAACCCCGATCGCCGGGTAGGTCGGACACGGCGTCACGGCCGGCGTGCAGCATCTGCCAGAACCGCTCGGGGTCGTTCGCCCCGCCGGGGAAGCGGCAGGACATGGCGACGATGGCCACCGGCTCGTCGTCGCCGAGCGTCACCGGGGCGGCCTCGACGGCCACGGCGGCCTCGCCGCCCAACTCCTCGTGCAGGTGCCGGGCGAGCGCGGTCGGCGACGGGTAGTCGAAGACCAGGGTCACCGGCAGCCGCAGCGAGGTGGCGGTGGCGAGCCGGTTACGCAGCTCCACCGCCGTCACCGAGTCGAAGCCGAGGTCCCGGAACGCGTGGTGCGGGTCGACGGCCTGGCCGTCGGCGTACTTGAGGACCGCGGCCGCCTGGTCGCGGACCAGATCGAGCAGCGCCTGCTGGCGCTCGGCGGCGCTCATCCGGGTGAACGCGCCGGCGGGGCCGGCCTCGTCGGTCTCCTTCGTCTCGGCGAGGCCCTTGGTGGCCTGCAACCGCTGCGCCTCGGGGATCTCCGAGATCAGCGGACCGGGCCGGGTGGCGGTGAACGCGACGAAGAACCGGTCCCAGGCGATGTTCGAGATGGTCAGGAAGGTCTCGTCGTGCTCGACGGCCTGGTGCAGGGCCGCGACGGCGAGGCGCGGGGGCATCTCGGGTGCGCCGTGGCGGTGCAGCATCCGGCCGAACTCGCCGTCGGCCATGCCGCCGCCGCCCCAAGCGCCCCAGCCGATGGAGGTGGCGGGCAGGCCGAGGGCGCGCCGGTGCTCGGCGAGGGCGTTGAGGAACGCGTTGCCGGGGGCGTAGTTGCCCACGCCGGAGCTGCCGACGGTGCCGGCCATCGAGGAGAACAGGATGAACGCGTCGAGGTCCAGCTCGCGGGTCAGCTCGTGCAGGTTCAGCGCGGTCGTGACCTTCGCGCTGAGCGCGTAGTCGACCTGCTCCAGGGTCAGCGAATTGATCACCGAGTCGTCGAGGACGGCGGCGGTGTGCACGACTGTGGTCAGCGGGTGCTCGGGCGGCAGGTCGGCGAGGACGGCGGCGAGCGCCGACCGGTCGGCGGCGTCGCAGGCGGCGACGGTAACCCGGGCGCCCAGTGCGACCAGCTCGGCCTCGAGGTCGGCGATGCCCTCGGCCTGCCGGCCGCGCCGGCTGACCAGCACCAGGTGCGCGGCGCCGTTGGCGGCGAGCCAGCGGGCCATGTGTCCGCCGAGCGCGCCGGTGCCGCCGGTGACCAGGGCGGTGCCGGAGGGCCGCCAGGTGCGCGGGGCGGGGGCGTCGCCGAGCGGGGCGTGCAGCAGTCGCCGGCCGAAGGCGCCGGCCCACCGCAGCGCGACCTGGTCCTCGCCGTCGGCGCCGACGAGGACACGGACCAGCCGTCGGCCGGCTGCGTCGTCGAGTTCGTCGGGCAGGTCCACGAGGCCGCCCCAGCGGTCCGGGTGCTCCAGTGCGGCGACCCGGCCGAAGCCCCAGGTCAGCTGCTGGAGCGGGTGCGGCAGCGGATCGGCTGGGCCGGTGGCGACGGCGCCCCGGGTGAGGCACCACAGCGGCGCGCGAACTCCGGCGTCGCCGAGCGCCTGCACGAGGGTGACGGTGCCGGCGAAACCGACCGGCACCGACTGGTGCGCCGGGGCGGGCGTCTCGTCGAGCGGCAGCAGCGACACGATCCCGGCGGGGCGAGGGCCGCCGTCGGCGAGGTCGCGCAGCCGAGCTGCGAGCGCCGCGCGGTCCGTGCGGTCGGCGTCCAGCGCCAGCGGTACGACGGTGCCGCCGTGCCGCCGCAATGCGTCGGCGCAGAAGTCGGCCTCGGCCGCGCCGGTGTCGTGGGGGCCGGTGAGCAGCCACCAGGTGCCGGTGGCGGCCGGCTCGCCGGAGGCGTCGGGAGCGACGGGCGTCCAGTTGTCCCGGTACCGCCAGGAGTCCACGGTGGCCTGGTCGCGGTGCCGGCGACGCCAGGCGGCGAGCACCGGCAGCACGTCGGCGAACGCCGTCTCCGGGACGGGCCGCGACTCGGCCGTGGCGGAGAGTTCGGCCGTGAGCGCGGTCAGGTCCTCCGCCTCGACGGCCGCCCAGAACCGGGCGTCGACCTCGTCGTCGGCCACGGGACCGGCGGCCGCGGGGGCGGGCGCGGTTGACGGCTGCGGCCAGTAGAGCTGCCGCTGGAACGGATACGTGGGCAGGTCGAGACGACGCCCGGCGAGGCCGGCGAAGGCGGGCCGCCAGTCCACGGCCGTACCCCCGGCCCAGACCTCGGCCAGGGCGCGCAGGAAGCGGCCGAGGCCGCCCTCGCCCCGGCGCAGGCTGCCGGTGACGGTGACCGCGTCCGGGTCGGCGGCGGCCAGCTCGACGCTCTCCTGCACGGCCATGGTCAGCACGGGGTGGGCGCTGACCTCGACGAAGGTCTGGTAGCCGGCGGTGACAAGGCTGCGTACCGCCTCGTCGAAGCGGACGGTCTGCCGCAGGTTGCGGTACCAGTAGTCGGCGTCGAGGGCGGCGGTGTCGAGCCAGTCGCCCTCGACTGTGGAGCGGAACCGGACCTCGCCGGTGCGGGGCCGCAGCCCGGCGAGCAGTTCCAGGAGCTGCTCGCGCAGCTGCTCGACGTGGGCGGAGTGGGAGGCGTAGTCCACGGGCACGCGGCGCACCCGCACCTCGCGGGACTCGTAGTGGGCGACGAGCTCGTCGAGGGCGGCGCCGTCGCCGGAGACCACGACGGAGGTGGGTCCGTTGACGGCGGCCAGGGCGATGCGGCCGGCCCAGCGGGCGATCGTCGCGGTGGCCTCGTCGGCGGTGGTGGCGACCGAGACCATGCCGCCGTCCCCGGCGATGCCGGCGATGATCCGGCTGCGCAGCGCGACCACGGCCGCCGCGTCGTCGAGGGTGAGGCCACCGGCGACGTACGCGGCGGCGATCTCGCCCTGGGAGTGCCCGACGACGGCTGCGGGGCGCACCCCGTACGACTCCCAGAGCGCGGCGAGCGAGACGCTGACCGCGAACAGGGTGGGCTGCACGACGTCGACGCGCTCCAGCGACGGGGCGTCGGGCGCGCCGCGCACCACGTCGGCTGGTGACCAGTCGACGTACGGGCGCAGCGCCTCGGCGCAGGCGGCGAACGTCTCCGCGAAGACGGGGGCGGTGTCGAGCAGCTCGGCGGCCATCCCGGCCCACTGCGAGCCCTGGCCCGGGAAGACGAACGCGACCTCGCCCGGCGTGCCGGGGACGCGGGTGACGGTCTGCGGGCCGGGCCGGCCGGCGGCGAGCGCGTCGAGGGACGCGGCCAGGTCGTCGCGGTCGGCGGCGAAGACGACGGCCCGGTGGTCGTGCGACGCGCGGGTGGCGGCCAGCGACCAGCCGACGTCGGCGAGCGCGTCGTCGTCCACTGTGCCGAGGTGCTCGCGCAGGTCCCGGCTGCGGGCGGTGAGGGCGTCGACGGTGCGCCCGGAGAGGACCCAGGGCAGTTCCCCGGTCGGCACGTCGGCTGCCGGTCCGGGCTCCGGCTCGTCGGCGGGGGCCTGTTCGAGGATGGTGTGCACGTTGGTGCCGCTGATCCCGAACGAGGAGACGGCGGCGCGGCGTACCCCGTCGGCGGGCTCCCACGGCCGGGCGGCGGTGAGCAGCTCGACGCTGCCGGCGGTCCAGTCGACGTGCGGGGTGGGCTCGTCCACGTGCAGGGTGGGCGGCAGCACCCCGTGCCGCATCGCCAGGACCATCTTCATCACCCCGGCGACGCCGGCCGCCGCCTGGGTGTGCCCGATGTTCGACTTGATCGAGCCGAGCCAGAGCGGCCGGTCGGCGGGCCGGTCCTGGCCGTACGTGGCGATGAGCGCCTGCGCCTCGATCGGGTCGCCGAGGGTGGTGCCGGTGCCGTGCGCCTCGACGGCGTCCACCTGGTCGGCGGTGAGTCCGGCGTTGGCGAGGGCCTGCCGGATCACCCGCTGCTGGGCGGGGCCGTTGGGTGCGGTGAGGCCGTTGGAGGCGCCGTCCTGGTTGACGGCGCTGCCGCGCAGCACGGCGAGGACCGGGTTGCCGTCGCGGCGGGCGTCGGAGAGGCGCTGGAGCACCAGCAGGCCGACGCCCTCGCCCCAGCCGGTGCCGTCGGCGGCTCCGGCGAACGGCTTGCACCGGCCGTCGGCGGCGAGGCCACGCTGGCGGGAGAAGCCGACGAAGATGCCGGGGGTGGCCATCACGGTGGCGCCGCCGGCCAGGGCGAGGTCACACTCGCCCGTCTGGAGGGCCTGCGCGGCCAGGTGCATCGCGACCAGCGACGACGAGCAGGCCGTGTCGACGGTGACGGCCGGGCCGTGCAGCCCGAAGGTGTACGCCAGCCGTCCGGAGATGACGCTGGCGGAGGTGCCGGTGGCGAGGTAGTTCTCGTCGACGTCCCCGGTCGCCATCAGCAGCGAGCCGTAGTCCTGGCCGTTGGTGCCGACGTACACGCCGGTGCGGCTGCCGCGCAGGGCGGTCGGGTCGATCCGGGCCCGCTCGAACGCCTCCCAGGTGGTCTCCAGCAGCAGCCGCTGCTGCGGGTCCATGGCGAGGGCCTCGCGGGGGCTGATGCCGAAGAACGCCGGGTCGAACTCGCCGGCGCCGGCGACGAAGCCGCCCTCCCGGACGTAGCTGGTGCCGAGGTGCTCGGGGTCGGGGTGGTACAGCTCCGCGAGGTTCCAGCCGCGCTCGCCGGGCATCAGGCTCAGCGCGTCGGTGCCGGTGGCCAGCAGGTCCCAGAGCTGCTCGGGCGAGGTGACCCCGCCGGGGAAGCGGCAGCTCATGGCGACGATGGCGATCGGTTCGCGGTCGCGGCCGGTGCCGTCGGCGACCACCTCCCCGGTGGTGTGCCCGGCGGTGAGGCCGTGCAGGTGGGCGGCGAGTTCGGCGACCGTGGGGTGGTCGAAGACCAGCGTGGCGGGCAGGGTCATACCGGTCTCGGCGGTGAGCCGGTTGCGCAGCTCGACGGCGGTGAGCGAGTCGAAGCCGAGGTCGCGGAAGGTGCGCTCGGGCAGCGGCCGGCCGGCCGGGTAGCCGAGCACGACGGCGGCCTGGGTGCGTACGAGGTCGGCGAGCTGCGGCAGGGACCGGCCGACCACCACGGCGCGGGCGGGGCCGGTGGGCACGGCGGGCACCCCGGGCAGGGCGGCGATCAGTGGCGTCGGGCGGCCCCAGGAGGCGGCGAGGCGTCCCCAGTCGACGGCGGCGACGGTGACGGCCGGCTCGGCGGTGTTGACCAGCCGGCCGAGGGCGGTGACGGCCTCGGCGGCGGGGAGCGCGTCGACGCCGCCCCGGGCGAGCCGGGCGGTCAGCGCGGCGGCCATGCCGTCCTCGGCCCAGGCGCCCCAGGCGATGGCGGTGCCGGGCAGGCCCTGGTCGCGTCGCCAGGCCGCGAACGCGTCGAGATAGGCGTTGGCCGCCGCGTAGTTGCCCTGTCCGGCGCTGCCGATGATCCCGGCGAGGGAGGAGAAGAGCACGAACGCGTCGAGGTCGCGGTGGGCGGTGGCCTCGTGCAGCACCTGGGCGGCGCGGACCTTGCCGTCGAGGACGGTCTGCATCCGGCCCAGGTCGAGCCCGTCGAGGACGCCGTCGTCGATCACGCCGGCGGTGTGCACGACGGCGGTCAACTCCGGCAGGCCGGCCACGAGGGCGTCGACGGCCGCCCGATCGGTGACGTCGCACGCCACCACCCGTACCGCGCCCAACTCGTCGACCAGCTCGGCCGCGCCCGGAGCCGCCGGACCCCGCCGCGAGGCCAGCACCACCTCGGCCGCCCCGTTCGCCAGCAACCAACGCGCCACGTGCCGGCCCAGCGCACCAGTACCACCGGTCACCAGCACCGTCCCGGTAGGCCGCCAACCCGCACCCGCAGGCGGCGCGGCCGGCACCAGCCGCCGGCCGAAGACGCCCTGCGGGCGGATCGCCACCTGGTCGTGGCCGGCGTCGGCGAGGACGGCGAGCAGCGCGTCCGCCGCGGTGCGCTCGGCGTGGGCGGGCAGGTCGATCAGGCCGCCCCAGCGGTCGGGCTGTTCGAGCGCGACGACCCGGCCCAGGCCCCAGGCCAGGGCGGGCCAAGGGTCGGTGAGGGTCTCGCCAGCCCCGACGCGCACGGCGCCCCGAGTGAGGCACCAGAGCCGGCCGGGCAGGCCGGCGTCGGCGAGCGCCTGGGTGAGGGTGAGCAGCAGCGCGGCGCCGACGGAGACGGCCGGGGCGTCCGGCAGCGCCCGGTCGGTCGCGGGGAGCACGCAGAGCACGCCGGTCCAGCCCTGCTCGCCGTGACCGCGCAGCAGCCCGGTCAGCTCGGCACGGTCGACGCCGGGGGCGACGGTGAGCGTGTCGACGTGGGCGCCCGCGCCGGTCAGCGTGCCGGCCGCCCCGGCGTCGTCGGCGTCGGCGGTGACGACCAGCCAGCGGCCGGTCAGCGCGGGCGCGGCGGCGGGGCGTACCGGCTCCCAGTCGATCCGGTACGTCCAGCCGTCCACCACGGCGTCGCGCTGCCGGGCCCGTCGCCACGACGAGAGCACCGGTACGGCCGGGGCGAGGGCCTCGACCGCGGCGGGGTCGTCCTGCACGGCCAGGTGGGCGGCGACCCCGGTCAGGTCGCCGCGCTCCACGGCCGCCCAGAAGTCCCCCTCGGCGGCGTCGCCCGGCGCGGCCGTCACGGCGGTGCCGCCGGCCTCGGGCCAGTAGCGCTGGTGCTGGAAGGCGTACGTGGGCAGGTCCACCCGCCGCGCGCCGGTGTCGGCGAACCACTGCTGCCAGTCGACTGCAACCCCGCGCACGTGCAGCTCCGCCAGCCCGGCCAGCAGCCCGTGCGCCTCGGGCCGGTCCCCGCGCTGCGCCGGCACGGCGAGCACGCCAGCCCCGTCCGACAGGGCGTCGCCGACCATCGCGGTCAGTACGCTGCGCGGCCCGACCTCCAGGAACGTGTCCACCCCGGCGGCGCGCAGCGCAGCGACCCCGTCGGCGAAGCGGACGGCCTCGCGGACGTGACGCACCCAGTAGTCGGCGGTGCGGATCTCGTCGGCGTCGGCGAGCGCCCCGGTCACGTTCGACACCACCGGCAGCGACGGCGCGGCGAAGGTGAGCTTGTCGAGCACCGCGCGGAACCGGGCGAGCATCGGCTCCATCAGCGGACTGTGGAACGCGTGGCTGACGGTGAGCCGGCGGGTGCGTACGCCCCGCTCACGCCAGACCTGCTCCACCTCGTCGAGGGCCTCGACGGCGCCGGAGACCACGACGGCCTGCGGACCGTTGACCGCCGCGATCCCCACGCCGGCCAGCCCGTCCAGCGTGGCCGCCACCTCGGCCTCGGTGGCCGCGACGGCCAGCATCCCACCCCCGGCGGGCAGCGCCTGCATCAACCGGCCCCGCGCCGTCACCAGCGCGCAGGCGTGCTCCAGCGACAGCACCCCGGCCACGTACGCGGCCGTGACCTCGCCGATCGAATGACCGCCGACCAGGTCGGGGGCGACGCCGAAGGACTCCACCAGCCGGAACAGCGCCACCTCGACCGCGAACAGACCGGCCTGCGTGAACACCGTCTGGTCCAGCAGGCCGGCGTCGGCCGAGCCGTCGGCGGCGAAGAGCACCTCACGCAGGGGGCGCGGCAGGGCTCGATCCAGGTGCCCGCACACCTCGTCGAGGGCGGCGGCGAACACGGGGAACTCGGCGTACAACTCCCGGCCCATGCCGGCGCGCTGCGCGCCCTGACCCGAGAAGAGCACCGCGAGCTGGCCGCGCGGCGCCCCGGCACCGGTCACGACGGTACCGGCCGGTTCCCCGGCGGCAAGGGCGCGCAGCCCCGCGAGCAGGTCGTCGCGGCCGGTCGCGGACAGCACGGCCCGACGGTCCAGGGTGGAGCGGGAGGTGACCGACGAGAAGGCCACGTCGAGCGGGCGGAGGGTCTCGTCGGCGGCGAACCGGGCGGCCCAGCGGCCGGCCTGCGCGGCGAGCGCGGCGTCGGAGCGGGCGGAGAGCAGCACGGGGGCCACCGTGCGGGCCTGCGGCGTGGTCGGCTCGGCCTCGGCCTCGACCTCGACCTCGGCGGGAGCCGGGGCCTGCTCGATGATGGTGTGCGCGTTGGTGCCGGACACGCCGAACGACGACACGGCGGCCCGGCGCGGCCGGTCCACGGCGGGCCAGGGCGTCGCGGCGGTGGCGAGGGTGACCGCCCCGGCGGTCCAGTCGATGTGCGGGGACGGCTCGTCGACGTGCAGGGTGGGCGGCACCACGCCGTGCCGCATCGCCATCACCATCTTGATCACACCGGCCACGCCGGCGGCGGCCTGCGTGTGCCCGATGTTCGACTTGACCGACCCGAGCAGCAGCGGTGCGGCCTCGTCGCGGTCCTGCCCGTACGTGGCCAGCAGCGCCTGCGCCTCGATCGGGTCGCCGAGCCGGGTGCCCGTACCGTGCGCCTCCACCACGTCGACCTGCTCGGGCGTGAGGCGGGCGTTGCCCAGGGCCTGGCGGATGACGCGCACCTGGGAGGGGCCGTGCGGGGCGCTGAGCCCGTTGGACGCGCCGTCCTGGTTGACCGCGCTGCCGCGTATCACGGCGAGCACCGGGTGGCCGTGCCGCTGCGCGTCGGAGAGCCGGGTGAGCAGCAGGATGCCGATGCCCTCGGACCACGAGGTGCCGTCCGCGCCGGCGGCGAACGCCTTGCACCGGCCGTCGGCGGCGAGGCCGCGCTGCCGGCTGAAGCCGACGAAGACCGCCGGGGTGGGCATCACCGTCACGCCGCCCGCGAGGGCCAGCTCGCAGTCGCCGTTGCGCAGGGCCTGCGCGGCCAGGTGAAGGGCGACGAGCGAGGACGAGCAGGCGGTGTCGACGGTGACCGCCGGCCCCTCCAGCCCGAGCGTGTACGCGACGCGGCCGGAGATGACGCTCGTGGCGTTGCCGGTGAGCAGGTGCCCCTCGCCGTTCTCGGCCTGCGCCATCATGCCGTCGTAGCCGTGCGACGACGCCCCGACGAAGACGCCGGTGCGGCTGCCCCGGACGGCCGGCAGCGGCAGCCCGGCCCGCTCGAACGCCTCCCAGGACGTCTCCAGCAGCAGCCGCTGCTGCGGGTCCATGGCGACGGCCTCGCGGGGCGAGATGCCGAACAGGTCGGCGTCGAAGTCGGCGGCGGAGTAGACGAAGCCGCCCTCGCGCACGTAGCTGGTGCCCGGGTGGTCGGGGTCGGGGTGGAAGAGGCTCTCCAGGTCCCAGCCCCGGTCGGCGGGGAACGGCCCGATCCCGTCGCCGCCGTCGTGCACGAGCTGCCACAGCGCCTCGGGGCTGTCGACCCCGCCGGGGTAACGGCAGCTCATCGCCACGATGGCGACGGGCTCGGCGTCACGGGCCTCCAGCTCGCGCAGCCGACGCCGGGTACGCCGCAGCTCCGAGGTCGTACGCTTCAGGTACTCGACGTACTTCTCGTCCTCGTTGCTCACCGTGGACCTACCTCACTCGGCATGCCGATGTCGTTGCGGCTGGTGGTCACGACGTCTCCAGCTCGCGGTCGATCAGGTCGAAGATGTTCGCGGCGGTGGCCGACTCCAGGTCGTCGTCGCCGTCCGCGTCCGCCTGCCGCTCGGTCAGCCGGCCCAGCAGGCCGTGCAGCCGGTCGGTGATCCGGCGGAACTCGTCGTCGGCCGGGTCCAGCCCGACGAGCGCCGCCTCCAGCCGGTCGAGTTCCCGGCCCGCCCCCGACGGCTCGCCCGCCGAGGTCGCCGGGACGAACTGCCCGCCCAGGTGGGCGGCGAGCGCCTCGGGCGTCGGGTTGTCGAAGACCAGCGTCGCCGGCAGCCGCAGCCCGGTGGCCGCGCCGAGCCGGTTGCGCAGCTCGACGGCGGTGAGCGAGTCGAAGCCGAGTTCCCGGAACGCCCGGGTCGGCTCGATGCCGGCCGGGTCGCCGTGGCCGAGGACGACCGCCACGTGCGACAGCACCAGGTCGCGCAGGGCGCGTGCCCGCTTGTCGTCGGGCAGGGCGCGCAGCGTCTCGGCGTACGCCTGCCCGTCGGTGGCCGCACCGGCCGCGGCCCGGCGGCCGGCGGCGCGGACCAGGTTGGTCAGCAGCGGGTGTACGGGCGACCCGGGCGCGGCCACGCCGGTGACGATCTTGGCGGGCATGAGGGTCGCCCGCTCCGAGCGCCAGACCGCGTCGAACAGGGCGAGCCCCTCGGCGTCGGAGAGGGCGGCCATGCCGCCCCGGTCGAGGCGGCGGATGTCGGCCGAGTCGAGGTGACCGGTCATGCCGCTGGCCTGCGCCCAGCGGCCCCACGCCAGCGCGACGGCCGGCAGGCCGAGGGCCCGCCGGTGCTCGGCGAGGGCGTCGAGGAACGCGTTGCCGGCGGCGTAGTTGCCCTGGCCGGGACCGCCGAACACGCCCGCGGCGGCGGAGAAGAGCACGAACGCGCTCAGCTCGTGGCCGAGGGTGGCCCGGTGCAGGTTCCACGCCACGTCGACCTTGGGCCGCAGCACCGCGGCGAGGCGGTCGGGGGTGAGCGACTCGACGGTGGCGTCGTCGAGGACGCCGGCGGCGTGCACGACGGCGCGCAGCGGGTGCCGCCGGTCCACCGTGGACAGCACGTCCGCCACGGCGTCCGGGTCGGCCAGGTCGGCGGCGACGATCGACACGTCCGCGCCGAGGGCCTTGAGGTCGGCGAGCAGGTCGTCGGCGCCCTCGGCGTCCGGGCCGCGCCGGCTGACCAGCAGCAGTTGCCGGGCGCCGTGCGCGGTGACCAGATGCCGGCAGAGCAGCGCGCCGAGGGTGCCGGTCGCCCCGGAGACCAGGACAGTGCCGTCGAGCCGGGGCGTCTGCGGGATACTCAGGGCGAGCTTGCCGACGTGCCGGGCCTGGCTGAGGAAGCGGAACGCCTCGGGGGCGCGCCGGACGTCCCAGGTGCGCCGGGGCAGGGGCCGCAGCGCACCGGCGGCGAAGAGCGCCATCAGTTCGCCCAGCATCGCGCCGATCTTCCCGGGGCCGGCCTCGATGAGGTCGAAGACCTGGTAGCTGACGCCCGGGTGGTCGGCGGCGACCTGCTGCGGGTCGCGCTTGTCGGTCTTGCCCATCTCGACGAACCGGCCGCCGTCGGCGAGCAGCCGCAGCGACGCGTCGACGTACTCGCCGCGCAGGGCGTTGAGCACCACGTCGACGCCCCGGCCACCGGTGCGGTGGGCGAACTCGTCGGCGAAGTCGAGGCTGCGGGAGGAGGCGAGGTGCGCGTCGTCGAAGCCGGTGGCGCGCAGCGCCGGCCACTTGCCGGGGCTGGCCGTGCCGTAGACCTCCGCGCCGAGGTGGCGGGCGATCTGCACGGCGGCCATGCCGACGCCGCCGGCCGCCGCGTGGACGAGCACTGACTCGCCCGCGCGCAGCCGGGCCAGCTCCACCAGCCCGTACCAGGCGGTCAGGAAGACCACGGGCACGGCGGCGGCGTCGGTGTAGGACCAGCCGTCGGGGATGCGGGTGAGCAGTCTGCGGTCGGTGACCGCCGCCGAGGAGACCGAGCCGGAGAAGATGCCCGTCACCCGGTCGCCGGGGGCGAGGTCGGTGACGCCCGGCCCCACGCCGAGCACCACGCCGGCGCCCTCGTTGCCCAGCACCTCCTGGTCGGGGACCATGCCGAGGGCCAGCACCACGTCGCGGAAGTTCAGCCCGGAGGCGCGCATCCCGACCAGGACGTGGCCCGCCGGCAGCTCCCCGGCCGTCTCGGGGCCGGGCAGCAGGGCGAGGTTCTCCAGCGTGCCCTTCTCGGTGACGTCGAGGCGCCATGGCACCTCGCCGGCGGGCAGCGGCAGCACCCCGGCGTCGCGGGCCCGGGTCAGCCGCGGCACGAGCGGCGCGCCGTCGCGGAGCGCGAGCTGCGGCTCGCCGGAGGCAACGGCCGCCGGGACGGCCGCCAGGGAGGCGGCGGCGTCGTCGGTGTCGAGCAGCGTGAACCGGCCGGGGTGCTCGGACTGCGCGGAGCGGACCAGTCCCCACAGGCTCGCCCGGGCCAGGTCGCGGGGGGCCTCGCCCGGGGCCGCGCCGACCGCGCCCCGGGTGTGCAGGACCAGCCGGGACCGCTCCAGCCGGGACTCGCCCAGCCACTGCTGCACCAGCGCGAGCGCGTCGCGGGCCGCGTCGTGCGCGGCCTCGCCGGCCCGCTGCGGGTCCGGCTCCGCGCCGGAGCGCAGGTCCAGCACCATATCGGGTACGTCCCCGGACTCCCCGATCTCGGCGACCAGCGCCGCCAGGTCGGCGTGGGACCGCACCGGGTGCCCGGCGGCGGTGAGCGCACCGGTGAGGCCGAGGGTGTCGTCGCCGAGCAGCGCCCAGCTGACCGTCTGCCCCGCCGCCGCGTCGGCACCCGGCAGCGGCGTCCAGTCCAGGTGGAACACCGAGGTGCGGCGCAGCGCGGCCGCCTCGTCGGCCCGGCCCGCGGCGACGGGGCGGAACGTCAGCGACTCGACGGTGGCGACGGGCTGGCCGGCGGTGTCGGCGAGGGTGACCGCGACGGTGTCCGGGCCGAGGGAACGCAGCCGCGCCCGCAGCCGGGTGGCCCCGTGGGCGTGCAGGGCGACCGAGCGGAAGGCGAACGGCATCCAGCCCGCCCCGGAGGTGTCCGCCGGGTCGCCGAGCAGGGCGGTGACCCCGCTGGCCTGCAGGGCCGCGTCGAACAGGGCCGGGTGCAGCCCGAAGCGGGACGCGTCGGCGCTCGCCTCCTCGGGGAGGGCCACCTCGGCGTAGACCTCGCCGTCGCCGCGCCACACCCGGCGCAGCCCTCGGAAGGCGGGGCCGTAGCCGAGGCCACCCTCGGCCATCTGTGCGTACCAGGCGTCCAGGTCGGCGTCGATCTCGACGGCGCCGGCCGGCGGCCACTGCCCTGGTACGGCGGCCGGGTCGGGCAGTTGCGGCAGCAGGAGGCCCTCGGCGTGCCGGGTCCACTCGGCGTCGGCGTCCTCCTCGGGGCGGGAGTGCACTGTGACGCTCCGCTCGCCGGTGTCGGCGGGCGGGCCGACGCGTACCTGCACCTGCATCGCGCCGGTCGCGGGGAGCACCAGCGGGTTGATCAGCGTCAGGTCGCCCACCTGGCCGGCGTCGACCTCGTCGCCGGCCCGGACCACCATGTCGACGACGCCGGTGCCGGGGACGATCACTGCCCCGCCGACGGCGTGGTCGGCCAGCCACGGGTGGGTACGCACCGACAGCCGCCCGGTCAGCACCACCGTCCGGTCGTCGGCGACGGGTACGGCCGCGCTGAGCAGCGGGTGCCCGATGTCCTGAAGGCCGGCGGAGCCGACGTCACGTACGCGGTGCGCGGGGGCGTCCAGCCAGTAGCGTCCGTGCTCGAAGGCGTACGTGGGCAGTGCGACGGTGCCGGTCTCGGCGAGTACGGCCGTCAGGTCGACGGGCAGACCGATCGTGTGCGCGGTGGCCAGGTTCGTCAGCAGCCGCGTCGCGTCGTCGTCACCGCGCCGCAGGCTGCCCAGCGTGTGCCCGGTCGCGCCGGCGTCGTCCAGGATCGCCGTGACCGGCATCGCCAACACCGGATGCGGAGAGATCTCGACGAACGTGGTGTGCCCGGCGGCGACGGCCACCCGCACCGCCGCGTCGAACTGGACGGTCTGCCGCAGATTGTCGTACCAGTAGTCCGCCGTCATCGACGCCGGGTCGACCCAGTCCCCGGTGAGCGTCGACACGAGGCGGGTGTGGCCCTGTCGCGGCGTCACGTCGGCCAGGTCGGCGCGCAACTGCTCCGCGACGTCCTGCACCGCCACGGAGTGCGACGCGTAGTCCACCGGAATCAACCGCGCCCGCACCCCGTCGGCCTGACACGCCTCCACCAGATCGGCAACCGGCTGCGGCGGACCCGACACCACGACCGTGGACGGACCGTTCACCGCCGCGACACCGACGCCCGGGAACGCCGGCAGCCGCTCGGCCACCGCCTCCGCCGACAGGTCGACCGACGCCATCGTCCCGGTGCCCCGCAGGACCGTCAGCGCACGGGAGCGCAGGGCCACGGCCTTCGCCGCATCCTCGATGCTGAGGATCCCCGCCACACACGCCGCGCCGATCTCACCCTGCGAGTGACCGACCACCGCCGCCGGGCTCACCCCGGCGTGCTGCCACACCGCCGCCAGAGCCACACCGACGGCCCACAGCACCGGCTGCACGACCTCCACCCGCTCCAGCCACGACTCATCCTCGCCGGTCAACACCGACACCAGATCGACATCCAGGTACGGGGCCAGGGCCCGCTGACACTCCGCCAGCCGCGCGTCGAACACCGGCGTACGACCGACGAGACCCGCCGCCATTCGTGCCGACTGCGCGCCCTGGCCCGGGAACACGAACACCACACCCGCACCGGTGCCGGAAACCGCACCCGTCACGAGGTTCCCCGCCGGGGTACCGGCGGACAGGGCCTCCAGCCCCGCCAGCAACTCCTCCGTGCCCGACCCGACGACAGCGGCACGGTGATCGAACGCCGACCGGGTCGTAGCCAGGGACCAGCCCACCGCCGCCACATCCACCACGGCTTCGTTGGCCCGCTGGAGGTGCCCGGCGCCGCCGGCGCCGCGCCCGCGCAGGAAGTCCGCCAGGCGGGCCGCCTGCCCCGCGAGCGCGCCCTTCGACCGCGCCGACACCGGCCACACCACGACATCGGAGGCCACCAGGCCCGGGCCGTGCCCGACCGGAGCGACGGACAGCTCGTCGGCCTGCTCGATGATCACGTGGGCGTTCGTACCGGACATGCCGAACGACGACACCGCCGCCCGACGCGGGCGCTCCACCGCCGGCCACGGCCGCGCCTGCGTCGCCAGCTCCACCGCACCGGAGGTCCAGTCGATGTGCGGCGACGGCTCGTCCACGTGCAGCGTCGCCGGGACCACGCCCTCCCGCATCGCCAGCACCATCTTGATCACACCGGCGACACCCGAGGCGGCCTGGGTGTGGCCGATGTTCGACTTGATCGAGCCGAGCAGCAGCGGCTCGTGTCCCTCCCGGCCCTGCCCGTAGGTCGCCAGCAGGGCCTGCGCCTCGATCGGGTCACCCAGCGTCGTGCCCGTACCGTGCGCCTCCACCACGTCGACATCCGCGCTGCCCAGCCGGGCACCGGCGAGCGCCTGGCGGATCACCCGTTGCTGCGACGGACCGTTCGGGGCCGTCAGCCCGTTCGACGCACCATCCTGATTGACCGCACTGCCCCGCACGATCGCCAGCACCTCGTGACCGTTGCGCCGCGCGTCCGACAACCGCTCCACCAGCAGCACACCAACGCCCTCGCCCCAGCCCGTGCCGTCGGCACCCGCCGCGAACGCCTTGCACCGGCCGTCGGCCGCCAGGCCCCGCTGCCGGGAGAACTCGAAGAAGGTGCCGGGGGTGGCCATGACCGTGACGCCGCCGGCGAGGGCCAGGTCGCACTCGCCGCGCCGCAGCGACTGCACCGCCAGGTGCAACGCCACAAGCGACGACGAACACGCCGTGTCCACCGACACCGCCGGCCCCTCCAACCCCAACGCGTACGCCACCCGACCCGACACCACACTCGCGGCGTTCCCCGTGGCCCCGAACCCTTCGGCCTGCTCCCCCGCAGCCATGAGCAGGGCCCCATAGTCCTGACCATTCGTGCCCACGAACACCCCTGTTCGCGAACCCCGAAGAACCCCAGGCTCAACCCCTGCCCGCTCGACCGCCTCCCACGAGACCTCCAGCAGCAACCGCTGCTGCGGGTCCATCGCCGCCGCCTCGCGGGGCGAGATCCCGAAGAAGCCCGGGTCGAACTCGCCCGCCGCGTGCAGGAAGCCGCCCTGGTCGGCGTACGTGGTGCCGGGGTTGGCCGGGTCGGGGTCGTAGAGCCGGTCGAGGTCCCAGCCCCGGTCGGTCGGGAAGTCGCCGATCGCGTCGACGCCGTCGGCGACGAGGCGCCACAGTTGCTCGGGGCCGTCGACGCCGCCCGGGTAGCGGCAGGCCATGGCGACGACGGCCACCGGCTCGTCGTCGCCCACGGCGGCCGGGGCGGCATCCGGAACCGCCGCGGCGCCGGCGCCGAAGAGGCCGGCGAGCAGGAAGCGGGCCAGCACGGCCGGGTTCGGGTGGTCGAAGACCAGGGTGGTGGGCAGCGCCCGCCCGGTGGCGGCGACGAGCCGGTTGCGCAGCTCCACAGCGGTCAGCGAGTCGAAGCCGAGGTCGCGGAACGCGGTGGTCGCGCCGACGGCGGCGGCCCCGCCGTCGTGGCCGAGCACGTCGGCGGCGAGTTCGCGGACCATCTCGGCGACGGTCTCCTCGCGTCGGCCCGGGGCCAGCGCGGCGAGGCGCCGGCGCAGGGTCGCCGCCGGGCCGTCGTCGCCGTCGTCGGCTGCGGCGCCGCCGTCGAGGGCGGCCCGCGCCTCCGGTACGCCCTCTAGCAGTGGCCGGCGGCGGGCGGAGGCGTACGCGGGGGCGAACCGGGCCCAGTCCACGTCGGCCACCGTCACGGTGACGTCGTCGTGGTCGAGGGCCTGCTGCAACGCGGCCGTGGCGACGGCCGGGTCCATGGCGGGCAGGCCCCGACGGCGCAGGTTCCGTTCGGCGTCGGCGGCGTGCATACCGCCGTCGGACCAGGGCCCCCAGGCGATGGCGGTGCCGGACCGGCCGTCGGCGCGCCGCCGCTGCACGAGCGCGTCCAGGTAGGCGTTGCCGGCCGCGTATCCGGCCTGCCCGCCGCTGCCCCAGGTGGCGGCGATGGACGAGTAGACGACGAAGGCGTCCAGTTCCCGGTCGGCGAGCAGGTCGGCGAGGTGGGTGGCCCCGGCGGTCTTGCCGGCGGTGACCTCGGCCAGTTCGGCGGGGGTGACCTCCGCCAGCGGGGTGGCCTGCGCGACGCCGGCGGTGTGCACGACCGTACGCACCGGCGGGCCGGCGGCCTCGACCCGGTCGAGCAGGTCGGCGACGGCGGCCCGGTCGGCGATGTCGCAGGCGGCGACGGTGACCCTGGTCCCGAGGGCGGTCAGCTCGGCCTCCAGCGCGGCCGCGCCGGGGGCGCCGGGCCCGCGCCGGCTGACCAGCACGACGTGTTCGGCTCCGGCGGCGGCGAGCCAGCGGGCGGCGCGGGCCCCGAGCCCGCCCGTGCCGCCGGTGACCACTGCGGTGCCGGTGGGCGTGAACCGGCGCGCCGGCGGGCGGTCGCCGAGGGCGGCGCGGACGAGGCGGCGGGCGAAGACCCCGGGGCCGCGTACCGCCAGCTGGTCCTCGCCGGTCGATCCGGTGAGGATCGCGGCGAGCCGGGCGACGGCCCGGTCGTCGGCGTCGGACGGCAGGTCGACCAGGCCGCCCCAGCGATGCGGCGCCTCGACGCCGACGACCCGGCCGAGGCCCCAGATCGCTGCCTGCGCCGGGTCGACGAGCCGGTCGTACGAGGCGGCGGCGACCGCGCCCCGGGTGACCAGCCACAGCGGCGTGGCCCCGCCGGCGTCGCCGAGCGCCTGCGCGAGCGCGAGGGTGGCGGTCAGGCCGGGCAGGACCGTGCCGCCGGTGCGCGATTCCCCGGCGAGCAGGGAGACGACGCCGGCGGGCTCGGTGCCGGCGAGGGCTGCCGCGAGGGCCGCCCGGTCGGCGTCCGGCTCGACGGTCAGGGGCCGCACGTCGGCGCCGGCGTCGGTCAGCGCAGCCCGGACGGCCCGCGCCGCCGGGTCGTCCGCGTCGGCGGCGGGCAGCGCCAGCAGCCAGGTGCCGGTCAGCCGGGCGGGGGCGGGCTCGGGGGCCACCTGCCACTCCTCCCGGTACCGCCAGCCGTCGAGGACCGAGTGTTCCTGCCGCTGCCGCCGCCAGTCGGCGAGGACGGGCAGCAGGGTACGCAGCGACTCGGCGGCGGCGGTGTCGGTGACGGCGAGGGTGTCGCGCAGCGCGTCGAGATCGGCGCGTTCGACGGCGGCCCAGAACCGCCGGTCGAGCGCGCCGGCCCCGCCCGTCGTGGTGTCGTCGGCGGACGCCTCGGCCGGCACCCAGTAGTGCTGCCGCTCGAACGGGTAGGTGGGCAGGTCGACGAGCCGGCCGGGCAGGTCGGCGAGGACGTCCGCCCAGCGCGGCGGCGTACCGGCGACGTGGAGCTGGGCGAGGGCGGCGAGCAGGGTACGGCGGTCCGGGCGGTCCCGGCGCAGCACCGGAACCACCACGGCGGGGGCCGCGTCGGTGGTCTCGGTCTCGGTCCCGGCGAGGGTCTCCTGGACGCCGGCGGTGAGCACTGCGTCCGGTCCGACCTCCACGAAGGTACCGACGCCGTGGGCGCGCAGGGCGCGTACGCCGTCGGCGAAGCGGACCGCCTCCCGGACGTGGCGCACCCAGTAGTCCGGGTCGGTGAGCTGCGCCGGGTCGGCCAGCTCACCGGTCACGTTGGACACCACCGGCAGGGTCGGGGCGCGCAGGTCGAGCCGGGCCGCGACGGCGGCGAACTCGGCGAGCATCGGCTCCATCAGCGGGCTGTGGAAGGCGTGGCTGACCCGCAGCCGCCGCACCTGCACCCCCCGGTCGGTCCAGAGTCCCGCCAGCTCGTCGATGGCCGCGCCGTCGCCGGAGACGACGACGGCGTCGGGGCCGTTGACGGCGGCGACGGCGACCCGGTCGGTCAGCGCGGCGATCGACTCGGCGACCCGGGCCTCGTCGGCGGCCACGGCGAGCATCGCGCCGCCGGTGGGCAGGGCCTGCATGAGCCGGCCCCGGGCGGCGACGAGGGCGCACGCGTCGTCGAGGCCGAGCACGCCGGCCACGTGGGCGGCGGTCAGTTCGCCGACGGAGTGCCCGGCGACCAGATCGGGGGCCAGTCCCCAGGAGCCGAGCAGCCGGTGCAACGCCACCTCGACGGCGAACAGCGCGGCCTGGGTGAAGACGGTCTGGTCGAGCAGCGCCGCCTCGGCGGTGCCGGGCCCGGCGAACAGCAGCGGCTTCAGCGGCCGGGGCAGCCGGTGGTCGAGGTGGGCGCAGACCTCGTCGAGCGCCTCCGCGAAGACCGGGTACGCCTCGTACAGTTCCGCGCCGGCGCCGGCGCGCTGGGCACCCTGGCCGGAGAAGAGGAACGCGACCCCGCCCCGCTCGACGGCGGTGCCGGTGACCAGGCCGGGGAAGGGCCGGTCGTCGGCGAGGGCGTGCAGGGCGGCGAGCAGGCCGTCGCGGTCGTCGGCGAGGACGACCGCCCGGTGTTCCAGGGGCGAGCGGGAGACCGCCGAGGTCCAGGCGACGTCGGCCGGGCGTGCGTCCGGGTCGTCGGCGAGCCAGGCCGACCAGCGCTCGGCCTGGCGGCGCAGGGCGGTGCGGGTGCGGCCGGTGAGCAGCACCGGCGCGGGCGCGGGCGCCGCCGGGCGGTCCGCCTCGGCGCCGGCCGGCTCGGGCTGCTCGAGAATGAGGTGGGTGTTGGTGCCGCTCATTCCGAACGACGAGACGGCCGCCCGGCGCGGCCGGTCCACGGCCGGCCACGGCGTGGCCTCGGTGACCAGGGTGACCGCCCCGGCGGCCCAGTCCACGTGCGGGGTGGGCTCGTCGACGTGCAGGGTGGCCGGCACGATGCCGTGCCGCATCGCCTCCACCATCTTGATCACCCCGGCGATGCCGGCGGCGGCCTGGGTGTGGCCGATGTTCGACTTGATCGAGCCGAGCAGCAGCGGCGCGGCGTCGCCCCGCTCCCGGCCGTACGTGGCGAGCAGCGCCTGGGCCTCGATCGGGTCGCCGAGGGTGGTGCCGGTGCCGTGTGCCTCGACCACGTCGACCAGGTCGGGGGTGAGCTTCGCGCCGGCCAGGGCCTGCCGGATGACCCGCTGCTGGGACGGGCCGTTGGGGGCGGTGAGCCCGTTGGAGGCGCCGTCGGAGTTGACCGCCGAGCTGCGGATGACGCCGAGTACGGGGTGGCCGTTGCGGCGGGCGTCGCTGAGCCGTTCCAGCAGCAGCATGCCGACGCCCTCGGACCAGCCGGTGCCGTCGGCGGAGGCGGCGAACGACTTGCACCGGCCGTCGGCGGCGAGGCCGCGCTGCCGGGAGAACTCGACGAACGGGCCGGGGGTGGCCAGCACGGTCGCGCCGCCGGCCAGGGCGAGGCCGCACTCGCGTTGACGCAGCGCCTGGCAGGCGAGGTGGATGGCGACGGACGCCGACGAGCAGGCGGTGTCCACGGTGACCGACGGGCCTTCCAGCCCGAACGTGTACGCCAGCCGGCCGGAGACCACGCTGGCGGCGGTGCCGGTCAGCACGTACCCCTCGACGCCGGGCGCCCGGTGCAGCACGGCGGCGTAGTCCTGCCCGGAGGTACCGACGAAGACGCCGGAGCGGCTGCCGCGCAACGACAGCGGGGCGATGCCGGCGCGCTCGAACAGCTCCCAGGTGACCTCCAGCAGCAGCCGCTGCTGCGGGTCCATGGCGACCGCCTCGCGCGGCGAGATGCCGAACAGCGCGGCCTCGAACTCCCCCGCGTCGCGCAGGAACCCGCCGGCCGTGGTGTACGAGGTGCCGGCGTTGTCCGGATCGGCGTGGTAGAGCCGCTTCAGGTCCCAGCCGCGATCCGTGGGGAAGTCGCCGATGGCGTCCCCGCCGGACGAGACGAACTCCCACAGCTCCTCGGGCGAGCTGATGCCGCCCGGGTAGCGGCAGCTCATCGCCACGATCGCCACCGGCTCGGACTCCTCGGCGGTGACCTCGCGCAGCCGTTGGCGGGTCTGCTGCAGCTCGGCGACGACGCGCGTCAGGTATTCGCGCAGCCGCTCTTCGTCCGCCATGACATCTCGCTTTCTCGTGACACCACAGGTCCCCGTACGGCTCAGGAGAGCCCGAGGTCCTGGTCGATGAGGTCGAACAGCTCCTGGTTGCTGGCCGCCCGCAGCCGGTCGGCCACCTCGGCGGTCTCCTCCCGGCGTTCCTCCGCGACGCCGAGCCGTTCGAGCAGGCTGTGCAGGCGCATCGTGATCCGCACCCGGCCGATGTCGTCCGGGTCGCGCAGCGCGAGGGCGCTCTCCAACTGGTCCAGCTCCGCGAGGGTGGGCAGCGCCTCCACCGACGCCTCGTCGAGCAGTTCGGCCCGCAGGTGCTCGGCCAGCGCCTGCGGGGTCGGGTGGTCGAACACCACCGAGCTGGGCAGGCTCAGCCCGGTCGAGCGGGCCAGCCGGCCCCGCAGCTCCACGGCGGTGAGCGAGTCGAAGCCGAGGTCCCGGAAGGGCCGCCCGGCCTCCACCGCGTACGGGGTGTCGTGGCCGATGACCTCGCCCGCGGCGGTGCGGATGAGGTCGACCAGCAGCCGTACCTGTTCGGCCTGCGACAGCTCGCCGAGCCGCTTGCGCAGTTCGCCGGCGACCTGGTCGCCCTCCTCGGCGGTGGCACGCGCCGCCGCGGCCTGGGCGGCCACCTCGGCGATCTCGCTGATCAGCGGCCGGGGCCGGGCGGAGGCGAACACCGGCGCGAAGCGATCCCAGTCGATGTCGGCGACGGTGAGGGCGGTGTCGTCGCCGTCGAGGCCGGCGCGCAGGGCGGCCATCGCCGGTTCCCGGTCGAGCAGGGACACCCCGCGCCGGCTCATGGCCGCGGCGTGCGCGTCGGTCACCATGCCGCCGCCGGCCCAGGGGCCCCAGTTCACCGAGAGGTGCCGGGCCCGCCCGGCAGGCCGGGACTGCGCCCAGGCGTCCAGGAAGGCGTTGCCGGCGGCGTACGCGCCGTGGTCGCCGACGCCCCAGACGGCCGCGATGGAGGAGAAGTGCACGACCAGGTCGAGCGGCTCCGGGTCGAGGAGCTCGCCGAGGTGCCGGGCGCCGGCGATCTTGCCGGAGACGACGTCGGCGAGTTCCGCCTCGGTCACGGCGGCGACCGGGTTGAGCCGGCCCACCCCGGCGGCGTGCACCACCGCGTGCACGGTCTCGCCGTCGGCGCGCAGGGAGCGCACGAGGTCCGCGACGGCGTCCCGGTCGGCCAGGTCGCAGGCCAGCACCCGGGCCTCGACGCCGAGGGCGGCCAGTTCCGCCACCGCCTCGTCGGCCCCGGGGGCGGCCGCGCCGCGCCGGCTGACCAGCAGCAGTCGCCGCGTGCCGTGCCGGGCGAACCAGCCTGCGGCGTACCGGCCGACGGCGCCGGTGCCGCCGGTGACCAGGACGGTGTCCGGTGCCTGCCAGCCGGCCGGTGCCTCGGCGCGGGGCGCGCGCTCCAGCCGCCGCAGGTACGTCCCGGATTCGCGCACCGCGAGCTGGTCCTCGTCGCCGGCGGCGGTGAGGGCCGCCAGGACTCCCTCGGCGGCGGCGGTGTCCAGGGTGGCGGGCAGGTCCAGCAGGCCACCCCAGTGCCGGGGGTGTTCCAGCGCGGTCACCAGGCCGAGGCCCCACGTGGTGGCCTGGGCGGGGCGGGCGACGGGGTCGTCGGCGCCGGTGGCGACTGCCTGCCGGGTGAGCAGCCACAACGGTGCCGGGGGCAGGGCGTCCGTGACCGCCTGCACGAGGGCGAGGTTCGCGGTCAGGCCCCGCGGCACGGCCGGGCGCTCGGGGTGCGCCCGCTCGTCGAGGGCGAGCAGCGACACGATCCGGGCGGGCGCCGCGGCGGCGAGCTGCCCGGCGAGCGCGCTCCGGTCGGTCGTCGCCGGATCGACGACGATCTGCCGCACGTCACCGCCACGGGCGGTGAGCAGTTCGGCGAGCCGGTCGGCGACCGGCTGGCCGGTGCCGCTGTGCACAAGGGTCCAGGTGCCCTCGACGGCGCCCGCCGCGAGGGCCCGCGAACGCCAGGTGATCCGGTAGCGCCAGCCGCCGGCGAGGGTGTCCTCCCGCTGCCGGCGCCGCCACCGGTCCAGGTCCGGCAGCAGCTTCCGCAGCGGCCGGTCCGCGTCGAGTCCGAGCCGGCTGGCGAGTTCGTCGCCGTCGCCCGATGCCACGGCCCGCCAGAACGCCGAGTCGACGTCGTCGGGGGTGGTGGCGGGGGTGAGCCCCGGCGCCGCGTCGAGGGTCGGCCAGAACCGCTGGTGGGCGAACGCGTACGTGGGCAGGTCCACGTGGCCGCCACCGGGAAGCAGCGCCGGGAAACGTACGGGAATGCCGTGGCAGTACAGCTCGGCCACCGCGCCGAGCAGGGTGGTCACCTCGTCCTGGCCGGGCCGCTGCACGCCGGTCACGACGATCGGGGCGTCCACCGGCAGCGCGTCGGCGGTCAGTGCGGTCAGCACGGTGTCCGGCCCGACCTCCAGGAACCGGGTCACCCCGTGGGCGTGCAGGTGGGTGACGGTGTCGGCGAAGCGGACCGCCTCCCGGACGTGGCGCACCCAGTAGCCGGGGGTGCAGAGCTGCTCGGCGTCGACGACCGCGCCGGTCAGGTTCGACACCAGCGACACCGTCGGCGGGGCGTACGACAGGGTCGCCGCGACGGCCGCGAACTCGGCGAGCATCGGCTCCATCAACGGGCTGTGGAAGGCGTGGCTGACCCGCAGCCGCTTGGTGCGTACGCCGAGGTCGGCGAAGTGGGCGGCCAACCCGGCCAGCGCCTCGTCGGCGCCGGCGACGACGACGGCGGCCGGCCCGTTCACGGCGGCGACGGCCGCCTGTCCCGGCGTGCCGTCCAGCGCCCGCAGCACGTCAACCTCGGGCGCGGCGACGGCCAGCATCCCGCCGCCGGCGGGCAGGGCCTGCATCAGCCGGCCCCGGTTGCCGACGAGCGCGCAGGCGTCGGGCAGGTCGAGCACCCCGGCGACGTGGGCCGCGCTGATCTCCCCGACGGAGTGCCCGGCCACGAAGTCGGGCCGGATCCCCCAGTGTTCGAGCAGCCGGAACAGCGCCACCTCGACGGCGAAGAGCCCGGCCTGGGTGAAGACCGTCTGGTCGAGCAGGTCGGCCTCGGCGGCGCCGGGCTCGGCGAACAGCACCGTGCGCAGCGGCCGCGGCAGGTACGCGTCCAGGTGCTGGCACGCCTCGTCGACGGCCGCCGCGAAGACGGGGAACGTCTCGTACAGGCGGCGGCCCATGCCGGCGTGCTGGGCGCCCTGGCCGGAGAAGAGCATCGCCAGCGCCCCGCCGGGCTCGGCGACGCCCCGGGTGAGCCCGGGGTGCTCCTGCCCGGCGGCGAGGGCCCGCAGGCCGCCGAGGGCGGCGTCGGCGTCCTCGGCGAGCAGCACCGCGCGGTGCCGCAGCGGGGACCGTCCGGTCGCCAGTGCCCGGGCCACGTCGGCGGCGGACGCGGCGGTCTGCGGCAGCCAGTCGGCCAGCCGGGCCGCCTGGGCCCGCAGGCTGTCGGCGGTGTCGGCCGAGACGACCCAGGGCAGCACCGGCGGCCCGGCGGCGGGGCGGGGCGTGCCGGTGCCGGCCGGCGGCGCGGCCGGCGCCTGTTCGAGGATGACGTGCACGTTGGTGCCGCTGACCCCGAACGACGACACGGCGGCCCGGCGAGGCCGCTCCACGTCCGGCCACGGCTGCGCCTCGGTCAGCAGCGCGACGGCGCCCGCCGACCAGTCCACGTGCGGCGACGGCTCGTCCACGTGCAGGGTGGGCGGCAGCAGGTCGTGCTGGAGCGCCAGCACCATCTTGATCACGCCGGAGACCCCGGCGGCGGCCTGGGTGTGGCCGATGTTCGACTTGACCGAGCCGAGCAGCAGCGGCCGGTCGGCGGGCCGGTCCCGCCCGTACGTGGCCAGGAGCGCCTGCGCCTCGATCGGGTCGCCGAGCCGGGTGCCGGTGCCGTGCCCGTCGACGGCGTCCACGTCGGCGGCGGTCAGCCGCGCGTTGGCCAGCGCCTGGTTGATCACCCGCTCCTGGGCGGGCCCGTTGGGCGCGGTCAGGCCGTTGCTGGCGCCGTCCTGGTTCATGGCCGAACCGCGGACGACGGCAAGGATCCGCCGGCCGTCGCGCTGGGCGTCGGAGAGCCGCTGCAACATCACCAGGCCGACGCCCTCGCCCCAGCCGGTGCCGTCGGCGGCCCCGGCGAACGACTTGCACCGGCCGTCGAGGGCGAGCCCACGCTGCCGGGCGAATTCGAGGAACGGGCCGGGGGTGGCCATCACCGTCACGCCGCCGGCGACCGCGACGTCGCACTCGCCCTGCCGCAGGGACTGGCAGGCCAGGTGCAGCGCCACCAGCGACGACGAGCAGGCGGTGTCGACGCTGACGGCCGGGCCCTGCAACCCGAAGTGGTACGCCAGCCGACCGCTGATGACGGCGGCGACGTTGCCGGTGGCCTGGTAGCCCTCGGTCTCGACCCGGGCGGCCATCAGCAGCGTCGCGTAGTCCTGGCCGTTGGTGCCGACGAAGATGCCGGTGTTGGTCTCCCGCATGTCGGCCGGCGCGGTGCCGGCCCGCTCGAACAACTCCCAGGCGCTCTCCAGCAGCACCCGCTGCTGCGGGTCCATCACCATCGCCTCGCGCGGGGAGATGCCGAACAGGGCCGCGTCGAAGCCGGCGGCGTCGGTGAGGAAGCCGCCCTCCCGCACGTACGAGGTGCCGGGCCGGTCGGGGTCGGGGTCGTAGATGGCCGCCAGGTCCCAGCCCCGGTCGGCCGGGAACTCCGCGATGCCGTCGCGCCCCTCGGCGACGAGTCGCCACAGGTCCTCGGGGCCGGCGACGCCGCCGGGGTAGCGGCAGCTCATCGAGACGATGGCGATCGGCTCGTCCAGCGCGGTGGCGGCCCGGGTGGGAACCGCCGCCGGGCTGTCGTCGCCCGCGAGCCTGCCCGCCAGGTGCTCGGCGAGGGCGTCGGGCGTCGGGCGGTCGAACACCAGGGTCGCCGGCAGGTTCAGCCCCACCGCCTCGGCGAGCCGGTTGCGCATCTCGACGGCGCTGAGCGAGTCGAAGCCGATCTCCCGGAACGACCGGTCCGCAGCGAGCGCCTGCGGCGAGGCCAGCCGCAGCACCGCCGCCGCGTGGACCCGTACGAGGTCGAGCAGGACCCGGCGGCGCTCCGGCGCGGCGAGGCCGGCCAGCCGGCCGCGCAGCGGCGAGGCCGTGTCGGACGGGTCGGCGTCGCGCTGCCCGGCGGCGAGCAGTTGCGCCACCTCGGGGACGTCGGCGATCAGCGGCCGGGGGCGGGCCAGCGTGTAGGTCTGGAGGAACCGGTCCCAGGCGATGTCCGCCACGGTGAGCGTGGTGTCGCCGTCGTCGAGCGCCCCGGCCAGCACGGAGACCGCGAGGTCGGGGCGCATGGCCCGGACGCCCGAGCGGAACATCTGGTCGGCGGCGCCCTCGGCGTCGACCATGCCGCCGCCGTCCCAGGCGCCCCAGGCGATGGCGGTGGCGGCCCGGCCGCGCCGTCGCCGGTCCTCGGCGAGCGCGTCGAGGAAGGCGTTGGCGGCGGCGTAGCCGCCCTGGTGCCCGCCGCCCCAGACGCCCGCGCCGGAGGAGAAGAGCACGAACGCCGACAGATCGTCGCCGCACGCCTCGTCCAGGTTCACCGCGCCGGCCACCTTGGCCCGCAGGGCGCCAGCGAGGTCGGCCACGTCGGTGGCCGCGACCGGCGCGGCGTGGGCCACGCCCGCGGTGTGGAACACGGCCCCGACGCGGGTGCCCTGCGCGGCCAGCCGCTCGACGAGGGCCCGTACGGCGGCGGGGTCCGCGACGTCGCAGGCGGCCACGGTGACGGTGGCGCCGGCGGCGCGCAGTTCGTCGGCCAGCGCGTCGGCGCCGGGCGTGGCGGGCCCCTGGCGGCCGGTCAGCACCAGCTCGCCGACGCCCTCGCGGGCCAGCCAGCGCGCGACCTGGGCCCCGATCGACCCGAGGCCGCCGGTGACCAGGACGGCGCCGCTGGCGGGACGCCAGTCCCCGGTCGCCGTCCGGTCGGTGCGGGCCCGGACCAGTCGCCGGGCGAACACCCCGGAGGGGCGCAGCGCCAGCTGGTCCTCGGCGTCGACGCCGGCCAGCACCGCCACGAGCCGGGCCCGGTCCCGGGGGTCCAGCTTCGTGGGCAGGTCGACGAGGCCACCCCAGCGGTCCGGGTGCTCCAGGGCGACCACCCGGCCGAGCCCCCAGAGCATCGCCTGCCGGGGGCGGTCGAGCTGGTCGGCCCGGCCGGTCGAGACCGCGCCGGCGGTGGCGCACCACAGCGGCGCGGTGATTCCGGCGTCGCCGAGGGCCTGGACCAGTGCGTACGTGGCGGCGAGGCCCGCCGGGACGACCGGGTGGGCCGGGTGCGGCGCGTCGTCCAGGCCGAGCAGCGAGAGCACGCCGGCGACGGGCCCACCGGTACGGGCGAGCCGGTCGGCAAGCGCCTGCCGGTCCGGCTCCGTCGCGTCGATCCGGACGACCTCGGCCCCGCCCTCGCCCAGCACCCGGGCGACGCCGTCAGCCAGGGGGTGCTCGACGCCGGCGGCCGGCACGACCAGCAGCCAGGTGCCGGCGAGGGTGGCCTCCGCGACGGTCAGCGGCTTCCAGGTCACCCGGTAGCGCCACAAGTCGACGGTGGACTCTTCGCGGCGGCGCCGGCGCCACGAGGAGAGCAGCGGCAGCGCGGGGTCGAGGGAGCGGGCCGTGGCCTCGTCGATGCGCATCGCGGCGGCCAGCGCCTGCGCGTCGGCGCGTTCCACGGCCTCCCAGAATTTCCGGTCCGCCTCGTCGGCGACGGCGAGGGCGGGGGCGGTCGCTGCCGTCGGCTGCGGCCAGTAGCGCTGGCGCTGGAAGGCGTACGTGGGCAGCGCGACCGGCGGGCCGGTGGGGGCGCCCAGGATCGCCGTCCAGTCGACCGGCACGCCGTGCACGTGCAGCCCGGCGAGGACCGTCAGCATGCGCTGCCAGCCACCGGCCAGGGTGTCCTCGGCGGCCACCACGACGGCGTCGTCGGCCCGCGCGCTCTCGCGGATCCCGGCGGCGAGCACGGACGCGGGAGCGGCCTCGAGGAAGACCCGGTGGCCCTCGTCGAGCAGGACGCGTAAGGCGTCGGCGTCGGCGTCGGCGTCGGCGTCGGCGGACAGTTCCCGGTACCACCGGGCGGCGTCGAGGCCGTCGGTGTCGACCCGTCCGCCGGTCACGGCCGAGTACAGCGGCACCTCGGCCGCCCCGAGGGTGGTCCCGGCCAGCGCGTCCGGGTCGGCGTCGGCCCGACTGCCGAGGGCGATCGTCCTCGCCGCGTCCTCCAGCGACAGCGCGCCGGCCACGCAGGCGGCCGCGACCTCGCCGTGGGCGTGCCCGACCACGGCGGCGGGCCGGACGCCGAGCGAACGCCACCAGCGGGCCAGCGAAACCGCCACGGCCCACCGGACGGGGTGCGTCACCCGGGGGTCCGTCGCGGGCGGGGCACCGTCGGCACCGCGCAGCACGGCGGTGAGCGACCAGTCCACGTGGGGGGTGAGGGCCGCCTCGCAGGCGGCGATCACGGCGGCGAACTCCGGCGACCGGTCCAGCAGCTCGACGGCCGTGGCGGGCCACGGGTCGCCGTGGCCGGGGAAGACGAGGATCGGGTCGGTGCCTCGCGCGGCGACGCCGGTGACGGCGGTGGCCCCGCCGAGGTGGAACGACTCCAAGGCGCGCGTCAGGCCGACTGTGTCGCGGCCGAGGACGACGGCGCGGTGCGCGAACGCGGTCCGGGTGGTGACCAGGGCGTGTGCGACGTCGGCCGGCGCCAGCTCCGGGTGTGCCGCGAGGTGCGCGCCCAGCCGGGCCGCCTGGTCGCGCAGCGCCGGAGCGTCCGCGGCGGAGAGCACCAGGGGTACGAGTCCGGCGCGCGGCCCGTCGGCGGCGCGTGCGTCGACCGCCTCGGCGGGCGGCTGCTCGATGATCACGTGCGCGTTCGTGCCGGAGATCCCGAACGACGACACCGCCGCCCGACGCGGACGGTCCACCCGCGGCCACGGGGTGGGCTCGGTGGCCAGGGCCACCGCCCCCGCCGACCAGTCGACATGCGGCGACGCCTCGTCCACATGCAACGTCGCCGGCACCAGACCGTGCCGCATCGCCAACACCATCTTGATCACACCAGCCACACCCGCAGCCGCCTGCGTGTGCCCGATGTTCGACTTCACCGACCCCAACAGCAACGGCCGATCCTGCGGACGCTCCTGCCCGTAGGTGGCCAGCAGAGCCTGCGCCTCGATCGGGTCACCGAGGGTCGTGCCCGTGCCGTGTGCCTCGACGGCGTCCACGTCGGCCGGAGTCAGGCGGGCGTTCGCGAGGGCCTGGTGGATCACGCGCTGCTGCGAGGGGCCGTTCGGGGCGGTCAGGCCGTTGGACGCGCCGTCCTGGTTCACGGCCGTACCACGCAGGACGGCGTGGATGCGCCGGCCTTCCCGCTGGGCGTCGGAGAGCCGCTGCACGAGCAGGACACCCACGCCCTCGCTCCAGCCGGTGCCGTCGGCCGAGGCGGCGAACGACTTGCACCGGCCGTCCTGCGACAGACCACGCTGCCGGGAGAACTCGATGAACGTCCCCGGCGTCGCCATCACCGTCACACCACCGGCCAACGCCAGATCACACTCACCGGAACGCAACGCCTGCGCGGCGAGGTGCAGCGCGACGAGGCTGGACGAGCAGGCCGTGTCGACGGTCACGGCAGGGCCTTCGAGGCCGAACGTGTACGCCACCCGCCCGGACAGCACGCTGCCCGAGTTGCCGGTGCCGACGTAGCCCTCCACCTCGCCGGCCAGCTCCATCAGCCGCGTCGCGTAGTCGTGGTACATCACCCCGGCGAAGACACCCGTCCGGCTGCCCCGCAACCGCTGCGGGTCCAGCCCGGCCGACTCGAACGACTCCCACGACGCCTCCAGCAGCAACCGCTGCTGCGGATCCATCGCCAGAGCCTCACGCGGCGAGATGCCGAAGAACGCCGGGTCGAACGCACCCGCGTCATACAGGAAGCCGCCGTGCCGGGTGTACGACGTCCCGGGGTGGTCCGGATCGGGATCGAAGAGGCTCTCCAGGTCCCAGCCACGGTCGGTGGGGAACTCCCCGATCCCCTCCCCGCCGGCGGCCAGCAGCGCCCACAACTGGTCGGGCGTCTCGACGCCGCCCGGGTAGCGGCAGGCCATGCCGACGATGGCGAGCGGCTCGTCGGCGCGGGTGGTGGTCCGCACGCCCGGCGCGGCGGGACCGCCGGCGGCACCGGCGAGTTCGGCGTGCACGTGGACGGCGAGCGCCTGCGGCGTCGGGTAGTCGAACACCAGCGTCGAGGGCAGCCGCAGGCCGGTGGCCGCGTTCACGCGGTTGCGCAGGTCGACGGCGGTCAGCGAGTCGAAGCCCAGCTCGCGGAACGCCCGGTCGGCAGGCACGGCCTCCGCCCCGCCGTGCCCGAGCACCTGCGCGACGAGGCCGCGTACCAGCACGTCGACCTGGGCGCGCGCCTCATCGGCGGTCAGGCCACCGATACGGGTCGCCCAGGTGGTGCCCTGTCCCGCCTGGCGCCGGATCGTGGTCGTACCGATCAGGTTGCGGAGCATCGGCGGCACCGGGCCGGTGCCGACGGCGGCCCGGAGGGCGGCCAGGTCGATCACGGCGGGCACCAAGGCGGGGCGGTCTGCGGTGAGCGCGGCGTCGAACAGGCGCAACCCGGTGTCGGCGCTCATCGCGGTGAGGCCGCCCCGCGCCGATCGCGCCCGGTCGGCGTCGTCGAGGGACGCGGCCATGCCGGCGGTGTCCCACATGCCCCAGGCGAGGCTGACGGCAGGCAACCCGAGCTGCCGCCGGTAGACCGCCAGGGCGTCGAGGAACGCGTTACCCGCCGCGTACGCCGACTGACCCGGCGAACCCAGCACACCCGCCACCGACGAGAACACCACGAACAAGTCGAGATCCAGACCCGCCGTCGCCTCGTGCAACAACCAACCCGCCGACACCTTCGGCGCCAGCACCGCACGAAGCCGCTCGGCGGTCAGCCCTTCGACTACGCCGTCGTCCAGGACACCGGCGGTGTGCACCACACCCGCCAGCCGGCCCTCAGCGGAAACCTCCGCCACCAGGGCGGACGCCTGATCCCGGTCCGTCACGTCGCAGGCGACCACCCGCACCGACGCACCCAGCGCGGTCAGCCGCTCCGACAACTCACCGGCACCCGCAGCCGCCGGGCCACGACGCGACACCAGCACCAGCGACCGCACGCCATGCGCCGACACCAGGTGCTCCGCGACCAACGCCCCGAGCGCACCCGTACCGCCGGTCACCAGCACCGCGCCGTCACCCACGACCGGCGTCTCCACCGACGCCGGGGCGACCGCACGCACCAGACGCGGCACGAACACCTCACCCGAGCGCACCGCGACCTGACCACCGAACGCCACCGGCTCGTCGGCCACGGAAGTCAGCACATCCAGCAGCCCGGCGTCCACGTCACCGTCGACGTCCGCCAGGACGATGCGACCCGGGTGCTCCGACTGCGCCGAGCGCAGCAGACCCCAGACCGCCGCTGCGGCCAGGTCGGTGACCCGGTCTCCGTCCCCAACCGACACCGCACCCCGGGTCACCACGACCAACCGCGACTCCGCCAGCGCGTCGGCCGCCAGCCAGGACCGCACCGTCGCCAGCATCTGCGACGTCGCCGCCCGCACCGACTCGGGGCCGTTGTCGACGGCGGCGGCGGGCATCTCACCGGGGGCCGAAGCAGGTTCCGTCCCGACGTGAAGGGCCCGGCGCAGGCCACCCGCCGGCACCAGCAACAGACGCGGCGCCACACCCGACGCCACGGCGACCGCCTCGACGTCGGCGTACACCGGCAGCTCAGCGACGGCCGGCAGGTCGGCGGCGGCGGCGGGCGAGCCCAGCAGCGCCCACCCGGAGGCGTCCCCGGCTGGGGCGACCTCCTGGGCCTGCCAGGTGAGTTCGAACAGCGACCGGGCCGACGCGTCCGGGGACGACGACACCCCGGTCAGCTCGCGCAGGGCGAGGGTGTCGACCGATACTACGGCCGCGCCCGACTCGTCGCACGCGACCAGACGCACCGCCGAGCCCGCGCGCGTGAGCCGCACCCGCAGCACACGCGCACCCGAGGCATGCACCTGCACACCCTCGAACGCGAACGGCACCCGAGGCCCACCCGAGCCCTCCAAGCCGGGCAGCAACCCGATCGGATGCAGCGCGGCGTCCAGCAGCGCCGGGTGCACGCCGAACCCCGCGGCGTCACCGGCCACCTCGTCCGGCAACGCCACCTCGGCGTACACGTCCTCGCCGACGGTCCACACCCGGCGCAGCCCCCGGAACACCGGCCCGTACGACAGGCCGTGCTCCGCCAGCACCGGATACCAGCCCGCCACGTCCACCTCGACGCCGTCGACCGGCGGCCACTCCCCCACGCCCGGCTCGTCGGCCGACGCCGGCTCCAGCACACCCTCCGCGTGCCGGACCCACTCCGGGTCGGCGGCCTCCTCGGGCTGCGAGTGCACGGTCACCGATCGCACGCCGGTCTCGTCGGCCGCGCCGACGCGCACCTGCACCCGCACCGCACCCGCCTGCGGCAGCACCAGCGGCGCGGCCACGGTCAACTCCCGCACCCGCGACGCACCCACCTCGTCACCCGCCCGCACCGCCAACTCCACCAGAGCGGCGCCCGGCACGATCACCGCGCCGGAGACGACGTGGTCGGCGAGCCACGCGTGCGTCGACGTCGACAGGCGGCCGGTCAGCACCACCATGTCCGCGCCGGCCACGGAGACGGCCGCGGCGAGCAGCGGATGCCCGGCCACGCCGAGGCCCGCCCCGGACACGTCCGTCCAGCGGCCCGCCGGCTCCAGCCAGTAGCGCTGGTGCTGGAAGGCGTACGTCGGCAGGTCCAGGTGCCGGCCGCCGGCCCGGCCGAGCAGGTCCGCCCAGCCGACGGTCACGCCGTGCACGTGCAGCGCTGCGAGGGCCTCCAGGAGGGCCTGCGGCTCGGGGCGGTCGTGGCGCGACGCGGACACCAGCAGGGGCGCCGGTTCGTCGTCCGAGCGCTCGGCGAGGCAGTTCTGCGCCATGGCGGTCAGGACGCCGTTCGGTCCGACCTCGAGGTAGGTGTCGACGTCCCCGGCGCGCAGGCAGTCGACGGCGTCGGCGAAGCGCACCGTGCCGCGTACGTGGCGCACCCAGTAGCCCGGGTCGCAGAGCTGGTCGGCGTCGGCGACGCGGCCGGTCAGGTTCGACACCACCGGGATCGTCGGCGGCCGGAACGTCAGCCCCTCGGCGACGGCCGCGAACTCGGCCAGCATCGGGTCCATCCGCGCGCTGTGGAAGGCGTGGCTGACCCGCAGGCGGCGGGTCTGCACGCCCCGCTCGGACCACACCCGCTGCACCTCGTCGAGGGCCTCGGCGTCGCCCGCCACCACCACGGCGGCGGGGCCGTTCACGGCGGCCACGTCCAGCCGGCCGGGCAGCCCCGCCAGGGAGGCGGCCACCGCGGCCTCGTCGGCCGCCACGGCGAGCATGCCGCCGCCCGCCGGCAGGGCCTGCATCAGCCGACCCCGCGCCGCGACCAGCGCGCACGCGTCGGCCAGGGAGAACACGCCCGCCACATGCGCCGCCGCGATCTCACCGATGGAGTGCCCGGCCACCAGGTCCGGCACGACACCCAACGACTCGACCAACCGGAACAGGGCCACCTCGACGGCGAACAGCCCCGCCTGGGTGAACACCGTCTGGTCCAGCAGCCCCGCCTCAGGCGTACCCACCCCGGCGAACAACACCTCCCGCAGCGCACGCGGCAGCAGCGGATCCAGGTAATCACACACCTCGTCCAGGGCCGCGGCGAAGACCGGGAACGCCGCGTACAGCTCACGACCCATACCGGCGCGCTGCGCGCCCTGACCGGAGAAGAGGAAGGCCACCCGGCCGCGCGGCGCCGACGCACCGGTGGTGACGGTGCCGGCCGGCTCGCCTGCGGCGAGGGCCCGCAGCCCGGCGAGCAGGTCGTCCGCGTCGCCGGCCAGGACGACCGCGCGGTGCTCCAGTCCCGCGCGGTTGACCGAGGAGGCCGCGACGTCGACCGGGCGCGGGGAGTCGACGCGGGCGAGGTGGTCGGCCCAGCGGCCGGCCTGCCCGGCGAGCGCCTCGGGCGTACGGGCGGAGAGGAACACCGGGGCGAGCGGAAGCGCCACCGGCGCGTCGGCGGCGGACGGGGCCTCCTCCGTGGACGGGGCGTCGTCGACGGGCGCCTCCTCCAGGATGACGTGCGCGTTCGTACCGCTGATGCCGAAGGACGACACGGCGGCCCGGCGCGGCCGGTCGGTGGCCGACCACGTGCGTGCCTCGGTCAGCAGCGAGACCTGCCCGGCGGACCAGTCGATGTGCGGGGAGGGCTCGTCGACGTGCAGGGTGGCGGGCATGGTGCGGTGCCGGATCGCCTCGATCATCTTGATCAGGCCGGCGGCACCGGCGGCAGCCTGGGTGTGGCCCAGGTTCGACTTGACCGAGCCCAGCCAGAGCGGCCCGCCGTCGCCCCGGTCCTGCCCGTACGTGGCCAGCAGTGCCTGTGCCTCGATGGGGTCGCCGAGGGTGGTGCCGGTGCCGTGCGCCTCGACCACGTCGATGTCGGCCGGCGAGAGCCGGGCGTTGGCGAGAGCCTGCCGGATGACCCGCTCCTGTGACGGTCCGTTGGGCGCGGTGAGCCCGCTGCTGGCGCCGTCCTGGTTGACGGCGCTGCCCCGGACCACGGCGAGGATCCGGCGGCCGTCGCGGCGGGCGTCGGAGAGCCGTTGCAGGAGCAGCACGCCGACGCCCTCGGACCAGCCGGTGCCGTCGGCGGCGGCGGCGAAGGACTTGCAGCGGCCGTCCGAGGCCAGGCCCCGCTGGCGGGAGAAGTCGGCGAACGTGCCGGGGGTGGACATCACGGTGACGCCGCCGGCGAGGGCGAAGTCGCAGTCCCGCTGGCGCAGCGACTGCGTGGCGAGGTGCACGGCGACCAGCGACGACGAGCACGCCGTGTCCACAGTGACGGCTGGGCCCTCCAGCCCGAATGTGTACGCCACCCGCCCGGACACCACGCTGCCGGAGTTGCCGGTGCCGATGTAGCCCTCGACGCCGTCGGGCAGGTCCAGCACCCGCGACGCGTAGTCGTGGTACATGACCCCGGCGAAGACGCCGGTCCGGCTGCCGCGCAGCGCCTGCGGGTCGATGCCGGCGTGCTCGAACGCCTCCCAGGAGGTCTCCAGCAGCAACCGCTGGTGCGGGTCCATCGCCAGGGCCTCGCGGGGGCTGATGCCGAAGAAGCCCGGGTCGAACTGCGGCGCGTCGTAGAGGAAGCCACCCTGGCTGCTGGTCGACGTGCCCGGGTTGTCCGGGTCGACGTCGAAGAGCCGCTCCAGGTCCCAGCCCCGGTCGGCCGGGAAGTCGCCCACCCCGTCGCCGCCCCGGTCGACGAGGTCCCACAGCTCCGCCGGGCTGGACACGCCGCCCGGGAACCGGCACGCCATGCCGATGACTGCCATCGGCTCGCGGTCCTTGGCCTCCACCTCGCGTACCCGCCGGCGCGCGTCGCGCAGGTCGGCAGTCGCACGCCGGAGGTAGTCGAGGAACTCTGCCTCAGTGGGCATCGGGCCACTCCGTATCGGGGTTCGAGGTGTGCGACATGCCGGATCAGGCCGAGCCGAACTCTTCGTCCAGCAGGCTGAAGATCTCCTCGGCGGAGGCCGACTCGAGGCTGGCGCCCTCGTCGGCGGCGGAGTCCGCACCGGACTCGGTGTAGGTCCACAGGGAGAGCAGTTCACGCAGCCGGGCGCCGACGGCGGCCCGGTCGGTGTCGGCAGAGGCCACCGCCCGCATGGCGTGCTCCAGCTTGTTCAGCTCGCCGAGCACCGTCAGCGCGGAGGTGCTCCGCTCCGCCAGCAGCGCGCCCCGCAGGTACTCGACCAGCGCGGCCGTGGTCGGCCGGTCGTAGATCAGCGTGGACGGCAGCCGCAGCCCGGTGGCCGCGTTGAGCCGGTTGCGGAACTCGACCGCGGTCAGCGAGTCGAAGCCCAGCTCGACGAAGCCGCGCTCGACGTCGATCGAGCGGATCGACGCGTAGCCGAGGACCGCGGCGGCGTGGGTCCGCACCAGGTCGGAGAGCACCTGGTCGCGATCGGCCTCCGCCGTGGCGGCGAGGGTCTCCCGCAGCGCCTCGGCCGGATCGCGTTCGGCGGCCCGTACCGCGCCGGTCGTCGCCGGCCGCACCAGCGACCGCAGCACCGGCGGGACCGCCGCCGGTCCGTGCCGGCCGATCAGGGCGAGGTCCAGGTTGACCGGTACGACCACCGGCTCGGCGAAGCGCAGGGCCTCGCTGAACAGGTCCATGCCCTCCTCGGCGCCGAGCGGCACGAAGCCGCCCCGGTTCATCCGGGCCTCGTCGACGTGCCCGGTCCGCCCGTCGCCGGTGTCGTTCACCCACGGGCCCCAGGCCAGCGAGAGCGCCGGGAGTCCCCGGTCGCGCCGGTGCTGGGCGAGGGCGTCGAGGAAGCAGTTCGCCGCCGCGTGGTTGGCCTGCCCGGGGCCGCCGAACAGGCCGGCCGCCGAGGAGAAGAGCACGAACGCAGCCAGGTCCAGCTTCTCGGTCAGCTCGTGCAGGTGCCACGCCGCGTCGACCTTGGGACGCAGCACGGCGTCGAAGCGCTCCGGGGTGAGCGCGGGCAGGACGCCGTCGTCGAGTACCCCGGCGGCGTGCACCACGCCGGTCAGCGGCTGGTCGGCGGGGAGTTCATCGACCAGCAGGGCGAGCGCGTCGCGGTCGGTGACGTCGCAGGCGGCCACCCGGGCGGTGGCACCCAGCCCGGCCAGGTCGTCGACCAGCGCGGCGACGCCCGGTGCGTCCGCCCCGCTGCGGCTGACCAGCAGCAGGTGCCGTACGTCGTGGCGGGTGACGAGCCGCCGTGCCACGAGCCGCCCGAGCAGACCGGTCGCCCCGGTCACCAGGACGGTGCCGGCGGCCAGGTCGGGGCCCGGCGCGTCGGCCGGGGGCGGGCCGAGCCGGGTCAGCCGGGGCACCCGGAGCTGCCCGGCACGTGCGGCGAGCTGGGGTTCGCCCGTGGCGAGAGCGGCCGGCAGCAGCGCGGCGGCCGGGGCGTCGTCGTCGACGTCGAGGAGCACGATCCGGTCGGGGTTCTCCGACTGGGCGGAGCGCAGCAGGCCCCAGGCGGTGGCGGCCGGCACGTCGGCGATCCGCTCGTCCGGGTCGACCCGGACCGCGCCGCGGGTGACCACCACCAGCCGGGCGGCGGTCAGGGTCTCCTCGGCGAGCCACTGCTGGGCCAGCGCGAGCATCCGGTGGGCGACCCGGTGCGCCTGGGCGGCCGGGTGTGGCTCGCCGGTGGCGGTTCCGGCGCAGGTCACCACCACCGCGTCGGGTGCGGCGGCACCAGCGCGTACGTCGGCGACCAGCGTCGACAGGTCCGGGTGCCGGTCGGCGCCGGGCCAGTCGTCGCCGAGGGCGACGAGCCGGGACGTGCCGTCGGCGCGGCCGGTGGCGGGGGCGACCCAGTCGAGGCGGTGCAGGGACCGGCTGGCCGAGCGGCGGGCGGCGCTGAGCTGCTCGCCGGAGATGGGCCGCAGGACCAGACCGTCGACGGAGGCGACCGGGGTCGCGCCGGTGTCGGTCACGGTCAGGGCCACGGAGCCGGCGTCGGTGGCGCGCAGCCGGATCCGCAGTTCGCGGGCGCGGGTGGGTCGGATGGTCACGCCCGACCAGGTGAACGGCAGGCCCGGGCGGATGCCGGGGCCGCCCTCGGTGCCCGACGCGCCACCGGCGGGGTCGCCGGCCGTGGCGTCGGTGGCGCCGTCCGTGGCGCTGGCGCCGATGGCGTGCAGCGCCGCGTCCATCAGGGCCGGGTGCACGGAGAACGCCGTGGTGTCGGTGGACGCGTCGGCGTCCAGGGCGACCTCGGCGAGGATGTCCGGGCCCGACCGCCAGGCGGCGCGCAGCGCCCGGAAGACCGGGCCGTAGTGGTAGCCCTGGGCGGCGAGCCGGGCGTAGAGCCCGTCGAGGGCGATCGGCTCGGCGTCGGCCGGCGGCCACACGGCGGCCGGCACGGGGTCCGGGTCGACGGTGTCGGCGAGCTGGCCGGAGGCGTGCCGCTGCCAGGCCCGGGAACCGTCGGGTCCGGTGTCGTCGTCGCGCCGGGTGTGGACGGCGACGGGCCGGTGCCCGGTCTCGTCCGGCGGGCCGACGCGGACCCGCAGGTCGATTCCGCCCTCGGTGGGGATCGCCAGCGGCGCCTCCAGGTTCAGCTCGGCGACGGTCGCCGTGCCGGCCTGCCGGCCGGTCCAGGACGCCAGCTCCACAAGCGCCGTCCCGGGCAGCAGCACCGTGCCCAGCACGGCGTGGTCGGCGAGCCAGGGGTGGGTGGTGAGGGTGATCCGGCCGGTGAACAGCAGGCCCTCGTCGCCGGGCAGGTCGGCCACCGCGCTGAGCAGCGGGTGGTCCACCACGTCGAGGCCCACTGCGGGCAGGACCGAGCGGTGCGCGCCGGTGCGCTCCAGCCAGAAGCGGTTCCGGTCGAAGGCGTACGTGGGCAGGTCGACGGGCTCGGCCTCGGGCAGCAGTCGGCGGTGGTCCACCGCCAGGCCGAGGGTGTGCGCGGTGGCGAGGCCGGTCAGCAGCCGGGTGGCGGCGTCGTCCGACCCGGCGAGGGTCTCCAGGACGTGGCCGGTGACGCCGGTCGCGTCGAGGACGGCGGCGACCCGGTCGGTCAGCGCCGGCTCCGGCGAGATCTCCACGAATGTCACGTGTCCGGCCGCGACGGCGGCGCGCAGGGCGGCGTCGAGCCGCTCCGGTCCCCCGGCGATATCGGCCGGGCGGTCGGCGCCGGAGGCGGTCGGCGCCGCTCCGAGGCCGGCCGGGTCGGCACCGGGGCCCGCCCGGTCGACACCAAGGCCGCTCAGGTCGGCCCAGTGGTCGACACCGAGGCGGGCCGAATCGGCCCAGTCGCCGGTGAACGTGGAGGCCAGCCGGGCGGTCCCCGGCTGCGGGGCGAGCCCCGCGAGGGCGGCGCGGAGGCCGTCGTGGTCCAGGTGGCCGGCGGCGGCGCGGGCCCGCAACGCCACCGTGCGGGCGGCGTCGGGCAGGGACAGCAGGCCCGCCACGTACGCGGCCACGACCTCGCCGTCGCCGTCGCCGACGACAGCGGCGGGGGTGACGCCGGCGTGCCGCCAGACGGCGGCGAGCGCCACCCCGACGGCGAACAGCACGGGCCGGGCCAGCTCCGGCCGCTCGCCCCAGGAGGCGTCCGCGCCGGTGAGCAGGGCGGCCGGATCGACGTCGACCCAGGGCGCGAGGGCCTGCCGGCACTCGGCGAGGGTGTCGTCGAAGACCGGGCAGCGGCCCACCAGTGCGGCCACCGCCCCCGCCGGGGTGGCGCCCGGGAAGACGAACACCGGGCCCGCGCCGTGGTTGGCGACGGTGCCGGTCACGACGTTGCCGGCCGGGGTGCCGGCGGCGAGCGCGTCCAGGCCGGCCAGCAGCTCGCCGGGGGTCGCGCCGAGCACGGCGGCGCGCCGGTCGAACGCCGAGCGGGTCGCGGCGAGCGACCAGCCGACCGCCGCCGGGGCGAGGCCGGGGTGCGCGCGAAGGTGCCGGGCCAGCCGGGACGCCTGCGCGGCCAGGGCCGAGGTGGAGCGGGCCGAGACGGGCCAGGCCACCACGTCGGCGGTGAGCAGCCCGGCGGCGCGTTCCCCCTCCGCAGCGGCTGCGGGCGGCATCGGTGCGTCGACCGGCTCGGCGTCGGCGGGCGCGTCGGTGGGCAGCTCGACGACCACGTGGGCGTTCGTGCCGGAGATGCCGAACGAGGAGACCGCCGCGCGGCGGGGCCGGTCGACGGCCGGCCACGGCCGGGACCGGGTCACCAGCTCCACGTCGCCGGCCGACCAGTCGATGTGCGGCGACGGCTCGTCCACGTGCAGCGTCGCCGGTACGGTCCCCTCCCGCATCGCCAGCACCACCTTGATCACGCCGGCCACACCGGCGGCGGCCTGCGCGTGGCCCATGTTCGACTTGACCGAGCCCAGCAGCAGCGGGCCGGCGTCGCCCCGGTCCTGCCCGTACGTCGCCAGCAGCGCCTGCGCCTCGATCGGGTCACCGAGGACGGTGCCGGTGCCGTGCGCCTCGACGACGTCCACGTCGGTGACCGCCAGCCCGGCGCCGGCCAGCGCCTGCCGGATCACCCGCTGCTGGGAGGGGCCGTTGGGGGCGGTCAGGCCGTTCGACGCGCCGTCGGAGTTGACGGCGGAGCCGCGGACGACGGCGAGGACGCGGCGGCCCTGCCGCCGGGCGTCGGAGAGCCGCTGCACGAGCAGCATGCCGACGCCCTCGGACCAGCCGGTGCCGTCCGCCGTCGCGGCGAAGGACTTGCACCGCCCGTCGGAGGCGAGGCCGCCCTGGCGGGAGAACTCCTGGAACGCCGTCGGGGTGGCCATCACGGCCACGCCGCCGGCCAGCGCCAGGTCGCACTCGCCGCGCCGCAGCGCCGCCCCGGCGAGGTGCAGCGCCACCAGCGACGAGGAGCAGGCGGTGTCGACGGTGACGGCGGGGCCCTCCAGCCCGAGGGCGTACGCGACCCGGCCGGAGATGACGCTGTGCGCGGCGCCCGTCATCAGGTAGCCCTCGACGCCCTCGGGGACCTCGGTCAGGCCCGTGCCGTAGCCGGAGGTGGAAGCGCCCACGAAGACGCCCGTACGGCTGCCGCGCAGCGACGCGGGGTCCACCCCGGCCCGCTCCAGTGCCTCCCAGGACGTCTCCAGGGTGAGCCGCTGCTGCGGGTCCATGGCGAGGGCCTCGCGGGGCGAGATCTCGAAGAAGGCGGGGTCGAAGTCCGCCACGTCGTGGAGGAAGCCGCCCGCCGGCGGGTGCGTCCCCTCGGCCGGCTCGGGTATCTCCCAGCCCCGGTCGGTGGGGAACGGCGAGATGGCGTCCACGCCGTCGGCGACGAGCCGCCAGAACGCCTCCGGCCCGTCGACGCCGCCGGGGTAGCGGCAGGCCATGCCGACGATCGCGACGGGCTCGTCGGCATCGACGACGACGGTCTGCGGGGCGGCGGCCGGGGCGGCGCCGGAGACCAGCTCGCGCAGGTGCGCGGCCAGCTCGGCGGGGGTCGGGTAGTCGAAGACCAGTGTGGTGGGCAGCCGCAGGCCGGTGGCCGCGTTCAACCGTCCCCGGAAGTCCACGGCGGTCAGCGAGTCGAAGCCGAGGTCCTTGAACGGGCGGCCGCGCAGCTCGTCGGGGGTGGCGTGGCCCAGCACCGCCGCGGTCTGCTCGTTGACCAGGCGCAGCAGCTCCCGCTCCTGCTCCGCGGCCGGGAGCGCCGCGAGGTGGCGCAATGGCGCGGCGACCCCGGCCGCCGGCGTGGCGGCCTCCTCCTCGGCGACGAGCGCCCGCACCTGCGGCAGGTCGCCGAGGAACGGGCTGGGCCGGGCCACTGTGAACGCGGGGTGGAACCGGCTCCAGTCGACGTCGGCGACGGTCACGCAGGGCGTGGGCCGGCGCAGCGCCCGGTCGAGGGCGACGAGCGCCTTCTCCGGGTCGACGGGCGGCAGGCCCATCCGGTTGAGCTGCTCGGTGGCGACGTTCTCGGCGGCCATGCCGTGCGCGCCGCCCCAGGCCGTCCAGGAAACGGCGGTGGCCGGCAGGCCCCGGTCGCGCCGGTTGACGGCCAGGCCGTCCAGCAGAGAGTTGCCGGCGCCGTACGCGCACTGCCCGGCGCTGCCCCACACGCCGGAGATGGAGGAGAACATGACGAACGCGGCGAGGTCGCGCTCGGCGAGGCAGGCGTCGAGGTGCAGGGCGCCGAGCACCTTGCCCGCGACGACGTGGGAGAACTCGTCGAGGGTGGTGTCGGTGATCGGGGTGAGCTGGTCGGTGCCGGCGGCGTGCACGACCGCCGTCAGGTCGGGCAGCGAGCCGACCAGGTCCGCCACGGACCGCCGGTCGGTGACGTCGCAGGTGGCGGCGGTGACCCGCCCGTCGGCGCCGTACCGGTCGAGCAGGTCCGCCACGGCGGGGGCGGCGGCGCCCCGGCGGCTGGCCAGGACCACCCGCCCGGCGCCCCGGTCGAGCAGCCAGCGGGTGACGTGGCCGCCGAGGGCGCCGGTGCCGCCGGTGACCAGGACGGCGCCGGACCACCAGTCGCCGGCGGGGTTCTCGTCGGTCGTCGGCGGGGCCGGCGTGAGCCTCCGGGCCCAGGTTCCGCCGGGGCGCACGGCCACCTGGTCCTCGCCGCCGTGGCCGGCCAGCACGGCGGCGAGCCGCCGGGTGATGGCGGCGTCGACGGTGGCCGGCACGTCGACCAGGCCGCCCCAGCGGTGCGGTTGCTCGACGGCCGCCGCGCGGCCGAGGCCCCAGACCTCGGTCTGCAGCGGGTGCACGACCCGGTCGCCCGGGGCCGCCGCCACCGCGCCGCTGGTGACGCACCACAGCGGCGCCACCAGGTCCAGGTCGGTCATCGCCTGGACGAGGGCGAGGGTGCCGGCGGCGGCGAGGGTCACGCCGGGGTGCTCGGGCAGCAGCCGGTCCTGGCCGGCGACGACGGCGAGCACGCCGTCGACACCGCGGTCGCCGGTCAGCATCCGGAGCCGGGCGGCGAGCGCCGCGCGGTCCAGGTCCGCGGCGCCGACGCGCAGCACCAGCGGCTCGGCGTCGCCGAAGAGCCCGGCCAGGCCGTCGGCCCACGCCGGCGCGTCCTCGGCGGGCAGCACAACCAGCCAGCGGCCCGCCGGGGCGTCGCCGTCCTCGACCGGCACGGGCTGCCAGCTCACCTGGTACGACCACCCGTCCACGAGGGAGCGTTCCCGCCGGGACCGGCGCCAGGAGGACAGCGCGGGCAGGGCCGGCAGCAGCGCCCGTACCTGCTCGTCGTCGCCCAGCTCGCCGCGCAGCGTGTCGACGTCCGCCTGCTCCAGGGCGGTCCAGAACTCGTCGTCGCCGTCGGAGGAGGCGGGGCCGGGGCCGGCGGGCGGCGGCTCGGGCCAGAAGCGCCGGCGGCGGAAGGCGTACCCGGGCAGCGGCACCCGCGCGGTGTCGGCTCCCGCGTACAGCCTCGTCCAGGCGACCTCCACCCCGCCGACGTGCAGCTCGGCGAGGGCGGTGAGCGCCGACGTGGGCTCGGGGCGGTCGCGGCGCAGCAGCGCCACGGCGGAGGTCTCGTCGTCGGCCAGGACGTCGCGGGTCAGCGCGGTGAGCACTCCGCTGGGGCCGACCTCCAGGAACGTACGCACGCCCAGGGCGCGCAGCTGCTCGACGCCGTCGGCGAAGCGGACCGCCTCCCGCACGTGCCGCACCCAGTACTCGGCGGTGCGGATCTCGTCGGGGTCGGCGACGGCGCCGGTCAGGTTCGACACGATCGGCAGCGCCGGCGGGTGCAGCTCCAGCCGGCGCACCACGGCGGCGAACTCGGCGAGCATCGGTTCCATCAGCGGGCTGTGGAAGGCGTGGCTGACCCGCAGCGGCCTGGTGCGTACGCCCTGGTCGGCCCAGCGGCGTTCGAGTTCCTCGACGGCCTCGGCGGCGCCGGAGACGACGACGGCGGTGGGCCCGTTGACGGCGGCCACCGCGACCCGGTCCTCGACGTCGGCCAGAGCGGACCGGACGGCGTCGGCGGGGAGCTGGACGGCCAGCATCGCGCCGCCGGCCGGCAGGGCCTGCATCAGCCGGCCCCGGGCGGCCACCAGCGTGGCGGCGTCGGGCAGCGACAGCACGCCGGCCGCGTGCGCGGCGGAGAGCTCGCCGATCGAGTGGCCGAGCAGCACGTCCGGGACGACCCCCCAGCTCTCCAGGAGCCGGAACAACGCGACCTCGACGGCGAACAGACCGGCCTGGGTGTAGAGGGTCTGGTTGAGCAGCCCGGCCGCCTCGTCGCCCTCGGGCGCGAAGAGCACCGGGGCGAGCGGGCGGGGCAGGTGCCGGTCCAGCTCGGCGCAGACCTCGGCCAGTGCCCGGTCGAAGACGGGGAACGCGGCGGCCAGCTCGCGGCCCATGCCGCTGCGCTGCGCGCCCTGGCCGGAGAAGAGGAACGCGAGCTTTCCGCCGCGCGGACCCGCGCCGGTGACCAGGCCCGGGGCGTCGCCGCCGGCGGCCAGCGCGCGCAGGGCGGCGGCCAGGTCGGCGCGGTCGGTGGCGAGCAGTACGGCGCGGTGCTCCAGGCCGGCCCGGGTGCTCGCCGACGACCAGCCGACGTCGGTCAGCCGCAGCCCGGGGCGGTCGTCGAGCCAGTCGGCCCAGCGGGTGGCCTGCGCGGTCAGGGATCCGGCGTCGCGGGCGGAGACCAGCACCGGCACGAGGCCGGCCCCGTCGACCGGGGCGGTGCCAGGCGCCGTGACCGGGTCGGTCTCGGAGGCGGAGCCGTCCGGGGCGTCCGCCGGGGCCGGGTCGGCGGCGGGTGCCTCCTCGATGATCACGTGGGCGTTGGTGCCGCTCATGCCGAAGGAGGAGATGCCGGCGCGGCGGGGCCGCTCCCCGGCGGGCCACGGCCGCGGCTCGGTGGCCAGCGCGACCGCGCCGGCCGTCCAGTCCACGTTGGGGGTGGGCTCATCGACGTGCAGGGTGGCGGGCACGGTGTCGTGCCGCAACGCCATCACCATCTTGATCACGCCGGCCACGCCGGCGGCGGCCTGGGTGTGGCCGATGTTCGACTTGACCGAGCCGAGCCAGAGCGGTTGGTCGGCCGGCCGGCCCTGCCCGTACGTCGACAGCAGCGCCTGCGCCTCGATCGGGTCGCCGAGGGTGGTGCCGGTGCCGTGCGCCTCCACGACGTCGACCTGCTCGGGCGCGAGCCGGGCGCTGGCCAGCGCCTGGAGCACGACCCGCTGCTGGGACGGGCCGTTGGGGGCGGTCAGGCCGTTGCTCGCGCCGTCGGAGTTGACGGCGCTGCCGCGTACGACCGCGAGCACGGGGTGGCCGTTGCGGCGGGCGTCGGAGAGTCGCTCGACGAGCAGCAGGCCGGCCCCCTCGCCCCAGGCGGTGCCGTCGGCGGCGGCGGCGAACGACTTGACCCGGCCGTCCAGGGCCAGGCCGCGCTGGCGGCTGAAGCCGATGAACGCGGACGGGGTGGACATGACGGTGGCGCCGCCGGCCAGCGCCAGGGTGCACTCGCCCTGCCGCAGCGCCTGGCAGGCCAGGTGCAGCGCGACCAGCGACGACGAGCAGGCGGTGTCGACGGTGACGGCGGGCCCCTCGATGCCGAGCGCGTACGAGATCCGGCCGGACACGACGCTGGCCGCGGTGCCGGTGAGGATGTAGCCCTCGGTGCCGGGCGGCGGCTGCTGAAGCAGCCCCACGTAGTCCTGGCCGGTGGTGCTGGCGAACACCCCGACCTGGTGGCCTCGCAGCGTCGAGGGGTCGATGCCGGCGTGCTCGAACGCCTCCCACGAGGTCTCCAGCAGCAGCCGCTGCTGGGGGTCCATGGCCAGCGCCTCGCGCGGCGAGATGCCGAAGAACGCGGCGTCGAACTCGGTAGCGGAGTCGACGAAGCCGCCCTCGGCGACGTACGACGTGCCGGGATGGTCGGGGTCCGGGTGGAACAGCCGCGCCAGGTCCCAGCCGCGGTCGGCGGGGAACGCGGAGTAGGCGTCGCGGCGGGAGTCGACGAGTTCCCACAGTTCCTCGGGCGAGCCCACCCCGCCCGGGAAGCGGCAGGCCATGCCGACGATGGCGATCGGCTCGCGGCTGGCCGCCTCAAGCTCGCCGAGCTTCCTCCGGGTCTGGTGAAGGTCCGCCGTCACCCATTTCAGGTACTCCCGGAGCGTATCTTCAGTCGCCATTGACGCCACCTCTTCGGGTCGGAGAGAAACAGCGACCCAATACCGTCCACGGACGCCACAAGCCGCGAAGATCCAAACCCATTCAGCCGACCACGAATTGCCAGACAAAATGGCGTTTCAGCCCCCCACCAGGTCTTACGCGCCGGACGAAAGGTAATTGTCGCCGGACGGCGGTCACAACCCCTAGCGTGCCCCTACGGGTGCCCCTAGGTGGCGGGGGCGCAGGCTGGGCCGACCCGCCCTGCGAGCGGTGCGGCGCACCGCCCTCGCGGGGTGCGGCCGGGCGAGTGCGCGGACCCGCCCGGCCCGGCGTGTCACGACCGCCGACAACGGTCGTACGACACCATTTCTAGATCCCTGGCAAATTGCCGCCGGGGCCACCCAGCTCGCGGTGGATGAAATCGAAGATCTCGGCGTCGGTGGCGTCGTCGAGGGTGTGCGTGGCCGATTTCTCCTCGGCGGGACCACGGTCGTCGCCCCACCGGGCGACGAACGCCTGCAGCTGCACCAGCAGCTTCTGCCGGGTCAGCCGGTCCGGCGCCTCGGCCGCGAAGGCGCCGTCGAGCCGTTCCAGCTCGGCGAGCAGCGGCGCCGCCGCGGCGGCGCCGTCCTCGGCGAGCCGGTCGCGCAGGTGCCGGGCGAGGGCCGCCGGCGTGGGGTAGTCGAACACCACGGCGGCGGGCAGATGGACGCCGGTGGCGGCGCGGAGCCGGTTGCGCAGCTCCACGGCCGTCATCGAGTCGAAGCCGACCTCGCGGAACGCCCGGTCAGGCTCCAGCCCCGCGTCGCCGCCGTGGCCGAGCACGGTCGCCGCCAGGCCGCCCACGAGGTCGACGAGGACGCCCTCGCGGTCGGCGGGGCTCAGCGGACGCAGCCGCTCCCGCAGCGCGGTCGCCGCCTCGTCGTCAGCCGGCCGGCGCTCGTCGTCGGCGGGCATCGCCGCGCCCGCCTCCGGGACCCCGGTCAGCAGCGGGCACTGCCGCATCGACGCGAACGTCGGCACGAACCGGTCCCAGCGCACGTCGGCGACGATCAGCGCCCCCTGCGCGCGCAGCGCCTGCCCGAACGCCTCGACGGCCAGCTCCGGGGGCAGGCCCGGCAGGCCCCGCCGGCGCAGTTGCGTCTGCTCCGCCGACTCGGGATCGTCGCGCCACGGGCCCCACGCCACGGCGGTGGCCGCCAGTCCCCCGTGGCGCAGGCTCGCCGCGAGCGCGTGCAGCAGCGCGTCGCCCGCGGACTGGCCGGCCCGGCCGCCCGCGCCCCACACCCCAGTGGTCGAGGTGCACAGCACGAACGCGTCGAGCGGGCGGTGGGCCAGCTCGTCGGCGTACCTCGGGACGTCGCCGACGGTGGCGGCCAGGTCGGCGGCCAGGGCGGCGAGGGTCAGCTCGGTCAGCGGCACCGAGCCGGTCTCGGCCGGGACGTGCACGAGCGCGGTCACCGGCCGTTCCTCGGCGGCGAGCCGCTCCATCAGGTCGCCGAGCTTGCCCGTGGCCGGCTCGGCCAGCGGGAGCACCTCGGCGCCGTGGCGGCCCAGCCAGTCGGTGGTGTGCCGGGCGAGGGGGCCGGTCCCGCCGGTGAGCAGGACGGTGCCGTTCGGCCGGTAGCCGTCGCCCGCCGCCGGCAGCCCGGTGTCGCGGACCAGCCGCCGGGTGTGCACGCCGGCCTCCCGGACGGCGATCTGGTCCTCACCGTCGACGTTGACCAGGGCCCCGGCCAGGGCCGCGTACGCCGCCTCGGCCGGGTCCGCCGGCAGGTCGACGACTCCGCCGACGTGCCGGGGGTGCTCCAGCGCGGCGACGAGGCCGAGGCCCCAGGTGGTGGCCTGCGTCGGGTGCACGACCGCTTCCCCGCCGACGGCGACGGCGCCGGTGGTGGCCAGCCACAGCGGCACGGCCGGGCCGGAGCGGCCGGTGTGCGCCTGCACGAGCAGCAGGTTCGCCGCCAGGCCGGTCGGCAGCGCGGACTGCTCCGGGTGCGGCGCCTCGTCCAGCGCCAGCAGGGACAGCAGCGCCGTCGGCTGGTGCGCGGCGGCGAGCCGGTCGAGGTCGGCGGTCAGACCGTCGCGGGTGACGGTGGCCGGGTCGACGGTCAGCAGGTGCACCGTCGCGGCGCCGGCCGTGAGGGCGGCGAGCACCCGCTCGGTGACCTGGTGCCGCGGGGCCACCACCAGCCACGTGCCGGGGTCGGCGACGGTCAGCGCCCGGCGTTCCCAGGTGACCCGGTACCGCCAGCCGGCCAGGGTGCCGTCGAGCTGCCGGCGGCGCCGCCACGACTCCAGTTCCGGCAGCAGCTCGCGCATCGGCTGGTCCGGGTCGAGGCCGAGGCGGCCCAGGTCGCCGTCGGTGACGGCCCGCCAGAACGCGTCGTCGACCGGGTCGTCGGCGGCCGGTGCCGGCAACGTGTCGAGGGTCGGCCAGTAGCGCTGCGGCCGGAACGCGTACGTCGGCAGCTCGGGCAGCAGCCGGCGATCCGGGCGGGGGCCGGCCAGCGCGGCGAGCACCGCCGCCCAGTCGACGTCGCGCCCGGTGCCGTGCACGACGGCCAGCGCGGCGAGCAGGGCGGCCGGCTCGTCGGCGCCGGCGCGCAGCGCCGCCACGGCCGTGCCGTCGTCGGCGTCGGGGAGCAGGCCGGCGGTCATCGCCGTCAGCACCGCCTGCGGTCCGAGTTCCAGGAAGGTGTCCACGCCCGCGTCGCGCAGCGCGGCGATCCCGTCGGCGTACCGGACGGCCTCCCGGACGTGGCGCACCCAGTAGCCAGGCGTACGGATCTCGTCGGGCTCGGCGAGCCGCCCGGTCAGGTTCGACACGATCGGCAGCAGCGGCGCGGCGAACGTCAGTCCGTCGAGGACGGCTCGGAAATCGGTCAGCATCGGCTCCATCAGCGGGCTGTGGAACGCGTGGCTGACCCGCAGCCGGCGGGTGCGTACGCCGCGTTCCCGCCAGAGCCGTTCCAGCCCGTCGAGGGCGTCGAGGGCCCCGGCGAGGACCACGGCGGTGGGGCCGTTGACCGCGGCGACGCCGACCCGGTCGCCCAGCCCGGCCAGGGACTCGACGACGGCCGCCTCGTCGGCGGCGACGGCGAGCATCCCGCCCCCGGCGGGCAGGGCCTGCATGAGCCGGCCCCGGGCGGCCACCAGCGTGGCGGCGTCGGCGAGGGACAGCACGCCGGCGACGTGCGCGGCGGTGATCTCGCCGATGGAGTGCCCGCCAACGTGCCCGGGCACCACCCCGAACGACTCGACCAGCCGGAACAGGGCCACCTCCAGCGCGAACAGCCCCGCCTGGGTGAAGACCGTCTCGTCGAGCAGCGTCGCCTCGGCGCTGCCCTCGGCCGCGAACAGCACCGGCTTCAGCGGCTGCGGCAGCTGGTGGTCCAGGGCCGCGCAGACCTCGTCGAGGGCCGCCGCGAAGACGGGGAACGTGTCGTACAGCCGGCGGCCGGCACCGGGGCGCTGGGCGCCCTGGCCGGAGAACTGGACCGCGAGGCCGCCGCCGCGTCGCCGGGCGGTGACCACCGCGGGGTGCTCCTCCCCGGCGGCCAGGGCGCGCAGCGCGGCCAGCCGGGTCGCCCGGTCGGCGGCCACCACTGTGGCCCGCCGGCCGAGGTGGGCCCGGCCGTCGGCGAGCGCCCAGGCGACCAGGTCGGCGGGGTCGTCGCCCGTCGCGACGCGGTCGGCCAGCCGGCCGGCCTGCTCACGCAGCGCGGGCAGGTCGGCGGCGGAGACCGGCCACGGCAGGATCGCCGCGGGACGGTCCCCGTCGGGGAGGACCGGCTCCGGACGGTCCGGGGCCTGTTCCAGGATGACGTGGGCGTTGGTGCCGCTGATGCCGAACGAGGAGACGCCCGCCCGGCGCGGCCCTTCCGTGGTGGTCCACGGTCGTGCCTCGGTGAGCAGCGCCAGCGTGCCGGAGGACCAGTCGACGTGCGGGGTCGGCGCGTCGACGTGCAGGGTCTTCGGCAGCACCTCGTGCTGCAGGGCCAGCACCATCTTGATGAGGCTGGCGGCGCCCGCCGCGGCCTGGGTGTGGCCGATGTTCGACTTCACCGACCCGAGCCACAGCGGCCGGTCGGCGGTCCGGTCCCTGCCGTACGTGGCCAGCAGGGCCTGCGCCTCGATCGGGTCGCCGAGGGTGGTGCCGGTGCCGTGCGCCTCGACGACGTCCACGTCGGCGGGGGTGAGGCCGGCGTTGTCGAGCGCGTGCCGGATGACCCGCTGCTGCGCGGGCCCGTTCGGCGCGGTGAGGCCGTTGCTCGCGCCGTCGGAGTTGACGGCGCTGCCCCGTACGACGGCGAGGATCCGGTTGCCGTCGCGCTGGGCGTCGGAGAGCCGCTGGAGCAGCAGGACGCCGACGCCCTCGCCCCAGCCGGTGCCGTCGGCGGCCTCGGCGAACGCCTTGACCCGCCCGTCGGCGGCGAGGCCGCGCTGCCGGGAGAACTCCAGGAACGCGCCCGGCGTCGACATCACCGTCACGCCGCCGGCCAGCGCGAGGTCGCATTCGCCGCTGCGCAGCGCCTGCGTGGCGAGGTGCAGGGCCACCAGCGACGACGAGCAGGCCGTGTCGACGGTGACCGCCGGGCCGTGCAGCCCGAACGAGTACGCCAGGCGGCCCGAGACCACCGACGCGCCGTTGCCGGTCGCCTGGTAGCCCTCCACCTGGGCTCGGGCGCCCAGCAGCAGTGTGGCGTAGTCCTGCCCGTTGGTGCCCATGAAGACGCCGGTGGCGGAGCCGCGTACGCCGTGCGGGTCGATGCCGGCGCGTTCGAAGGCCTCCCAGGTGGTGTGCAGCAGCAGCCGCTGCTGCGGGTCCATGGCGAGGGCCTCGCGCGGGTTGATCCCGAAGAACGCGGCGTCGAAGCCGGCGACGTCGTGCAGGAAGCCACCGCTGCGGGTGTAGCTGGTGCCGACCTGCTCCGGGTCGCTGTCGAACAGGGCGTCGAGGTCCCAGCCCCGGTCGGCAGGCATCGGCGTGACCGCGTCCACTCCGTCGGCCAGCAGCCGCCACAGCTCCTGCGGCGACGACACCCCGCCCGGGAAGCGGCAGGCCATGGAGACGATCGCGATCGGCTCGTCGGCCGCGGGCCGGGCCGCGGTCGCGCCGCCGGCAGCCGGGCCGCCGTCCGCGCCGACCACGATTTCGGTACGCAGGAAGCGGGCCAGTTCCGCCGCCGAGGGGTGGTCGAAGACCACTGTCGACGGCAGGGTCAGGCCGGTGACCCGGCCCAGCCGGTCCCGCAGCTGCACGGCGGCGAGGGAGTCGAAGCCCAGCTCGCGGAACGCCCGGCCGGCCGGCACCTGGTCGGTGGTGGGGTGGCCGAGCACGGCCGCCGCCTCCGCGCGGACGAGGTCGACCAGCAGCGCCTCCTGGCCGGTCGCCGGCAGCGTGGCGAGCCGGTTGCGCAGCCCGTCGGTCGCGGCGGTGTTCTCCGGCCGCTGCGGCTCCCCGGCGACGGCGGGGGCGACCCGGTCGAAGAGGTGGCTCGGCCGTACGGCGGTGAACGCCGTGACGAACCGGGACCAGTCGACGTCCACGATCACCGGGGCCGCCTCGGGGGCGTTCACCCAGCGGCCGAGCGCCGCGACGGCGGCGTCGGGCGCGAGCGGGCTGAACCCGCGGCGGCGCAGGCCGTCCGCGGTCTCCCCGGCGGCCATGCCGTCCTCCGCCCACGGGCCGTACGCCAGCGCGGTGGCGGGCAGGCCCTTCGCCCGGCGGGCGGCGACGAGGGTGTCGAGCAGGGCGTTGCCGGCCGCGTAGCCGGCCTGCCCGCCGCCGCCCCAGACACCGGCGACCGAGGAGAAGACCACGAACGCGTCGAGGTCCCGACCCCGGCAGGCGGTGTCGAGGTGCAGGGCGCCGAGCACCTTGCCGGCCAGGGTCTCCGACAGCTCGCCGTCGGTCACCTCGTGCGCTGCGGTGGTGCCGCCGGACGCCCCGGCGGTGTGCACGACGGCGGTCAGCTCCGGCAGCCCGGAGACCATAGCCTCGACCGCGGCCCGATCGGTGACGTCGCACGCCACCACCCGCACCGCGCCCAACTCGTCGACCAGCTCGGCCGCGCCCGGCGCCGCCGGACCCCGCCGCGAGGCCAGCACCACCTCGGCCGCCCCGTTCGCCAGCAACCAGCGCGCCACGTGCCGACCCAAGGCGCCCGTACCACCGGTCACCAGCACCGTCCCGGCGGGCCGCCAACCCGCACCCGCGGGCGGCGCGGCCGGCACCAGCCGCCGGCCGAAGAGGCCGTTGCGGCGGACGGCCACCTGGTCCAGGGTGCCGTCGGCGAGGACCGCGACGAGCCCGGCGCGGGCGCCGCGGTCGGCGCGGTCGGGCAGGTCGACCAGGCCACCCCAGCGGTCCGGCTGTTCGAGGGCGACGACCCGGCCCAGGCCCCACGCCAGCGCCGCCCACACGTCGCCGGCCCGCTCCCCCGCCGTGACCGGCATCGCGGTCCGGCTGAGCGCCCACACCCTTCCGGCCAGGCCGGTGTCGGTCAGCGCGCGGACAAGGGTGAGCAGCACCGCCGTGCCGGCGGGCACCGCCGGGGTGTCCGCCAGGGGCCGGTCCTGGCGGGGCAGCACGCAGAGCACCCCGGCCCAGCCGTCCCCGCTGATCCGGCCCAGTCGCTCGCCCAGTTCGGCGCGGGCGAGGGTGGACGACACGGTGAGCGTGTCCACCCGGGCGCCCGCCTGGGTGAGGGTCTTCGCCACGCCCGCGTCGGCGCCGCTGTCGACGGTGACGACCAGCCACCGCCCGGACAGCCGGGTCGCCGGGGCCGGCCGTACCGGCTCCCACCCGATCCGGTACGACCACCCGTCGAGGGCGGTGTCGCGCGACCGGTGCTGACGCCAGCGCGCCAGGAGCGGCAGGGCCGGGCCGAGCGCGTCCAGGTCCTCGGTGTCGTCGCCGAGTTCGGCGGCGAGGGCGGCCAGGTCGCCGCGCTCGACGGCGGCCCAGAACTCGGTGTCGCCGCCCTCCGGGGCGGCCTGCCTCGTGGGCGTGCCCTCAGGCCAGTAGCGCTGGTGCTGGAAGGCGTACGTCGGCAGGTCGACGCGGCGCGCGCCGGTGTCGGCGAACCACTGCGTCCAGGTCACCGGCATCCCGTGCACGTGCAGCTCCGCCAGGGCGTGCAGCAGCGCGTGCGCCTCCGGACGGTCCCGGCGCTGCACCGCGACGGCCAGCACGGCGTCGTCGCCGGGCAGCACGTCGGCGGCCATCGCGGTCAGCACACTCTGCGGCCCGACCTCCAGGAACGTGTCCACCCCCGCCTCGCGCAGGGCGGTGATCCCGTCGGCGTACCGGACGGCCTCGCGGACGTGCCGCACCCAGTAGTCGGCCGTGCGGATCTCGTCCCCGGCCAGGGCACCGGTCACGTTCGACACGACCGGCAGCAGCGGCGTGGCAAAGGTGAGGCCGTCCAGGACCGTGCGGAACTCGGCCAGCATCGGCTCCATCAGCGGACTGTGGAACGCGTGGCTGACGGTGAGACGGCGGGTACGCACACCTCGGTCCCGCCAGGCCTGCTCCACCTCGTCCAGGGCCTCGACGGCACCGGAGACGACGACGGCGGCCGGACCGTTGACCGCCGCGATACCCAGCCGATCGGTCATCCCGGCGAGAGACTCCGCCACCGCAGCCTCGTCAGCGGCCACGGCCAGCATGCCGCCGCCCGTGGGCAACGCCTGCATCAACCGACCCCGCGCGGCCACGAGGGCGCACGCGTCGGCCAGGGACAGCACCCCGGCCACGTACGCGGCCGTCACCTCACCGATCGAGTGACCAGCCAGCATGTCCGGCACGATCCCGAACGACTCCACCAGACGGAACAACGCCACCTCGACCGCGAACAACCCGGCCTGCGTGAACACCGTCTGATCCAGCAACTCCGCCTCGGCGGAACCCGCCGACGCGAACAGCACCTCCCGCAGCGGGCGCGGCAGCAACGGGTCGAGGTGTCCGCACACCTCGTCCAGCGCGGCGGCGAAGACCGGGAACCCGGCGTACAACTCCCGGCCCATGCCGGCGCGCTGCGCGCCCTGGCCCGAGAAGAGCAGCGCGAGCTGGCCGCGTACGGCGGTGGAGCCGGTCACGACGGTCCCGGAGGGCTCGCCCGCATCGAGGGCCCGAAGCGCGGTGAGCAGGTCGTTGCCGTCGGCCACCACGGCGACGGCGCGCTGTTCCAGCGCGGGCCGGGTGGTGACGGAGGACCAGGCCACGTCCAGCGGACGCGGGGCCTCGTCGACGGCGAGCCAGCGCGCCCACCGGCCCGCTTGGCCGGCCAGGGCCGCGTCGGAGCGCGCGGAAAGCAGCACCGGCACGACCGGCGGCACGTCGCCGGCGACGACCTCACCCTCGATCGTCTCAGCCGGCGGCTGCTCGATGATCACATGCGCGTTCGTGCCGGAGATCCCGAACGACGACACCGCCGCCCGACGCGGCCGGTCCACCCGCGGCCACGGAGTGGGCTCGGTCGCGAGGGCCACCGCCCCGGCCGACCAGTCCACATGCGGCGACGGCTCGTCCACGTGCAGCGTCGCCGGCACCAGGCCGTGGCGCATCGCCATGACCATCTTGATCACACCAGCCACACCCGCAGCCGCCTGCGTGTGCCCGATGTTCGACTTCACCGAGCCGAGCCACAACGGCTCCCGCCCCTGCCGGTCCTGCCCGTACGTCGCCAGGACGGCCTGCGCCTCGATCGGGTCACCCAGCGTCGTACCCGTGCCGTGCGCCTCGACCACATCCACGTCGGACGGCGACAGCCGCGCCGACGCCAGCGCCTGCCGGATCACCCGCTGCTGCGACGGACCGTTCGGCGCGGTCAGACCGTTCGACGCGCCGTCCTGGTTCACGGCCGTACCACGCACCACGGCGTAGATCTTCCGGCCCTCGCGCTGGGCGTCGGAGAGCCGTTGCACCAGCAGCACGCCGATGCCCTCGGACCAGCCGGTGCCGTCGGCGGACGCCGCGAACGACTTGCACCGGCCGTCCTGCGACAGACCACGCTGACGCGAGAACTCGATGAACGTCCCCGGCGTCGCCATCACCGTCACACCACCGGCCAACGCCAGATCACACTCACCCGACCGCAACGCCTGCGCGGCAAGGTGCAGCGCGACGAGGCTGGAAGAACAAGCGGTGTCGACGGTGACCGCCGGGCCCTCCAGCCCGAAGGTGTAGGCGACCCGACCGGACAGCACGCTGCCGGAGGTGCCGGTCCCGACGTAGCCCTCCACCTCGGTCGGCAGGTCCATGAGCCGGGAGGCGTAGTCGTGGTACATGACACCGGCGAACACACCCGTCCGGCTGCCCCGCAACCGCTGCGGGTCCAGCCCCGCCGACTCGAACGACTCCCACGACGCCTCCAGCAGCAACCGCTGCTGCGGATCCATCGCCAGAGCCTCACGCGGCGAGATCCCGAAGAAGCCCGGGTCGAACTCCGCCGCCCCGTACAGGAAACCACCATGGCGCGTGTACGACGTACCGCTGCGGTTCGGGTCCGGGTCGAACAACGACTCCAGGTTCCAGCCCCGGTCCGCCGGGAACTCGGAGATCCCGTCGCCGCCGCCGGCCAGCAGCCCCCACAGTTCGTCGGGGGATTCCACCCCGCCCGGGTAGCGGCAGGCCATGCCCACGATCGCGATCGGCTCGTCGGTGCCGACGACCGGGCCGGCGACCGGGCCGGCGGTCGACTGGCGCACCCCGGCCAACTCCGACCACAGGTGGTCGGCGAGCACGGCCGGGGTCGGGTAGTCGAAGACCAGCGTCGAGGCCAGCCGCAGCCCGGTGGCCGCGTTCACGCGGTTGCGCAGGTCGACGGCGGTCAGCGAGTCGAAGCCCAACTCCCGGAACGCCCGGTCCGCCGGCACCGACTCCGCGCCACCGTGCCGCAACACCTGCGCGACCAGACCCCGTACCAGCACGTCGACCTGGGCGCGGCCCTCGTCCTCGGTCAGCCCGGCGAGCCGGTCGGCCCAGCCGCCACCGCCCTGCCCCGCCTGGCGGCGGGTGCCGGTCACGCCGATCAGGGTACGCAGCATGGCCGGCACGGGGCCGCCGGAGGTCGCCGCCCGCAGCGCGGGCACGTCGATCACGGCCGGTACGAGGACCGCCCGGTCGGCGCCCAGCGCGGCGTCGAACAGCTCCAACCCGGTCCCGGCGCTCATCGGCGTCAGACCCGCCCGCGCGGACCGCGCCCGGTCCGCCTCATCGATCGAGGCGGCCATGCCTGCCGTGTCCCACATCCCCCACGCCAGACTCACCGCCGGCAACCCGAGCTGCCGCCGGTGGACCGCAAGCCCGTCCAGGAACGCGTTACCCGCCGCATACGCCGACTGACCCGGCGAGCCGAGCACACCCGCAACCGACGAGAACACCACGAACAAGTCGAGATCCAGACCCGCCGTCGCCTCGTGCAGGAACCAACCCGCCGACACCTTCGGCGCCAACACCCCCGCCAACCGCTCCGCCGTCAGCCCCTCCACCACACCGTCGTCCAACACACCAGCGGTGTGCACCACACCTGCCAGCCGACCCTCGGCGGCCACCTCGGCCACCAGACCGAACACCTGGTCCCGGTCCGTCACGTCACAGGCAACGACCCGCACGGACGCACCCAGCGCGGACAGCCGCTCCGACAGCTCGCCCGCACCCACAGCCTCCGGGCCGCGCCGCGACACCAGCACGAGAGACCGCACGCCGTGCACCGACACCAGGTGCTCCGCGACCAACGCCCCGAGCGCACCCGTACCGCCGGTGACCAGCACCGCACCGTCACCCACGGCCGGCGTCTCCGCCGCCGTGATGCCGGCCCGGACCAGGCGCGGCGAGTGCACCGCACCCCCGCGGACGGCCAACTGGCCGCCGGTCGCGGTCGGTTCCCGCAGGACGCCGTCCAGCAGGGCCATCAGCGCGGCATCCGGGTCGCCGTCGACGTCCGCGAGCACGATGCGGCCCGGGTGCTCCGACTGCGCCGAGCGCAGCAGACCCCACACCGCCGCGCCGGCCAGGTCGGTCACCCGGTCGTCGTCCCCGACGGACACCGCGCCCCGGGTCACCACCACGAGCCGCGAGTCCGCCAGGGCATCCGCCGCGAGCCAGGACTGCACGGTCGCCAGCACGTCCGAGGTCACCGCCCGGACCGACTCCACCGTCGCCGACCCGGGCACGGGGAACACCGGCAGCAGCAGCGTCCGGGGGACGGACTCCTCCCCCGCGGCCGTCGCCACGCCGGGGTACGTGGGCATTCCGACGGGTGCCGACAGCTCCCGGCCGCCGGTCACCAGCGCCCAGCCGGAAAGCTCCCCGGCGGGCGCGGCCTCCACGGCCGGCCATCGCAGCTCGAACAGCGACCGCGTGGCCACGCCCGGCGCGGCCACGCCGGTCAGCTCCCGCAGGGCGAGGGAGTCCACCGACACGACCGGCGCGCCCACCTCGTCGTACGCGGCCAGCCGCAGCCCGGAGCCGTCGCGGGTCAGGCGTACCCGCAGCGCCCCCGCTCCCGAGGCGTGCACCTGCACGCCCTCGAACGCGAACGGCACCCGTGGCCCGCCCGACTCCTCGCCGCCCAGCAGCAGCCCGATCGGGTGCAGGGCGGCGTCCAGCAGCGCCGGGTGCACGCCGAACCCGGCGGCCTCCGTCGCGTCGTCCGGCAGGACCACCTCGGCGTACACCTCGTCGCCGCCGGTCCAGGCACGCCGGAGCCCCTGGAAGGCCGGCCCGTACGTCAGGCCGTGTTCCGCCAGCGTCGGGTACCAGCTCGCCAGGTCCACCTCCGCCGCGACGGCGGGGGGCCAGGTGACCGGGTCCGGCTCGTCGGCGGTGGAAGGCTCCAGCACGCCCTCCGCGTGCCGGGTCCAGCCCGCCTCGGGATCGTCGTCGGGGCGGGAGTAGACGGCGACGGGACGCTGCGGCGACTCCGACGTGGACACCCGCACCTGGATCCGTACGCCTCCCGTTCCGGGGAGGGCCAGCGGGGTGGCCATGGTCAGCTCCCGCAGCCGGGAGAGGCCCACCTCGTCGCCGGCCCGCACCGCCAGCTCGACCAGGGCGGTGCCCGGCACCAGCGTCAGCCCGGCGACCGTGTGGTCGGCCAGCCACGGGTGCGTGGCCAGGGAGAGCCGGCCCGTCAGCACCATCTCGTCGTCACCGGCCAGGTCCACCGTCGCGCCGAGCAGCGGGTGCCCGGTGCGGCCGAGCCCGGCCCCGGACACGTCGCCCGTACGCGCCCGGCCGGCGGTGGGCCAGTAGCGCTGGTGCTGGAAGGCGTACGTGGGCAGGTCGACGCGGCGCGCGCCGGTGTCGGCGAACCACGACTGCCAGGTCACCGGCACGCCGTGCACGTGCAGCTCCGCCATGGCGTGCAGCAGCGCGTGCGCCTCCGGACGGTCCCGGCGCTGCACCGCGACGGCCAGCACGGCCTCGTCGCCGGGCAGCACGTCGGCGGCCATCGCGGTCAGGACGCTCTCCGGCCCGACCTCCAGGAACGTGTCCACCCCCGCCTCGCGCAGGGCGGTGATCCCGTCGGCGAAGCGCACGGCGTCGCGGACGTGCCGCACCCAGTAGTCGGCCGTGCGGATCTCGTCGCCGGCCAGGGTCCCGGTCACGTTCGACACGACCGGCAGCAGCGGCGTGGCAAAGGTGAGGCCGTGCAGGACCGTGCGGAACTCGTCGAGCATCGGCTCCATCAGCGGGCTGTGGAACGCGTGGCTCACCGTCAGGCGGCGAGTGCGCACGCCCCGGTCGCGCCAGTACCGCTCCACCTCGTCGAGGGCCTCGACGGCACCGGACACCACCACTGCGGTGGGTCCGTTGACCGCAGCGACGCCCACCCGGTCGGTGAGCCCGGCGATCGACTCGACCACTGCGGCCCCGTCGGCCGCCACGGCCAGCATGCCGCCGCCCGTGGGCAGCGCCTGCATCAACCGACCCCGCGCGGCCACGAGGGCGCACGCGTCGGCCAGGGACAGCACCCCGGCCACGTACGCGGCCGTCACCTCACCGATCGAGTGACCAGCCAGCATGTCCGGCACGATCCCGAACGACTCCACCAGACGGAACAACGCCACCTCGACCGCGAACAACCCGGCCTGCGTGAACACCGTCTGATCCAACAACTCCGCCTCGGCGGTGCCCGCCTCGGCGAACAGCACCTCCCGCAACGGACGCGGCAGCAACGGATCGAGGTGTCCGCACACCTCGTCCAGCGCGGCGGCGAACACCGGGAACCCGGCCGACAGCTCCCGGCCCATCCCGGCGCGCTGCGCGCCCTGGCCCGAGAAGAGCAGCGCGAGCCGGCCGCGCTGGCCGGTGGCGCCGGAGACGACCGTACCGGTGGGGTCGCCGTCGGCGAGGGCGGTCAACGCCGCGACCAGGTCGTCCCGGTCGGCGGCGGTGACGACCGCCCGGTGTTCCAGCGCGGGCCGGGTGGTGACGGAGGACCAGGCCACGTCCAGCGGACGCGGGGCCTCCTCGACGGTCAGCCAGCGCGCCCACCGGCCCGCCTGCGCCGACAGCGCGGCGGCGTCGCGGGCCGACAGCAGCACCGGCACGACCGGCGGCAGGTCGCGGGCGACGATCTCGCCCTCGATCGTCTCAGCCGGCGGCTGCTCGATGATCACGTGCGCGTTCGTGCCGGAGATCCCGAACGACGACACCGCCGCCCGACGCGGCCGGTCCACCGCCGGCCACGGAGTGGGCTCGGTCGCGAGGGCCACCGCCCCGGCCGACCAGTCCACATGCGGCGACGGCTCGTCCACATGCAACGTCGCCGGCACCAGACCGTGCCGCATCGCCAACACCATCTTGATCACACCAGCCACACCCGCAGCCGCCTGCGTGTGCCCGATGTTCGACTTCACCGACCCCAGCAACAACGGCCGATCCTGCGGACGCTCCTGCCCGTACGTCGCCAGCAGAGCCTGCGCCTCGATCGGATCACCCAGCGTCGTACCCGTACCGTGCGCCTCCACGGCATCCACGTCCGCCGGGGACAGGCGCGCGTTCGCCAGCGCCTGCCGGATCACCCGCTGCTGCGACGGACCGTTCGGCGCCGTCAGCCCGTTCGACGCACCGTCCTGGTTCACGGCCGTGCCACGTACCACCGCCAGCACGCGGTGCCCGTTGCGCCGCGCGTCCGACAGCCGCTCCACGAGCAGCACGCCGACGCCCTCGGACCAGCCGGTGCCGTCGGCCGAGGCGGCGAACGACTTGCACCGGCCGTCCTGCGACAGGCCGCGCTGCCGGGAGAACTCGATGAACGTCCCCGGCGTCGCCATCACCGTCACACCACCGGCCAACGCCAGATCACACTCACCCGAGCGCAACGCCTGCGCGGCAAGGTGCAGCGCGACGAGGCTGGAAGAACAAGCGGTGTCGACGGTGACCGCCGGGCCCTCCAGCCCGAAGGTGTAGGCGACCCGACCGGACAGCACGCTGCCCGACGTGCCCGTGCCGACGAAGCCCTCGGCGTCCGGCGGCAGGTCCATCAGGCGGGAGGCGTAGTCGTGGTACATGACACCGGCGAAGACACCCGTCCGGCTGCCCCGCAACCGCTGCGGGTCCAGCCCCGCCGACTCGAACGACTCCCACGACGCCTCCAGCAGCAACCGCTGCTGCGGATCCATCGCCAGAGCCTCACGCGGCGAGATCCCGAAGAAGCCCGGGTCGAACTCGGCAGCCCCGTACAGGAAACCACCATGGCGCGTGTACGACGTACCGCTGTGCTCCGGGTCCGGGTCGAACAGGCTCTCCAGGTCCCAGCCGCGATCGGTGGGGAACTCCGAGATCCCGTCGCCGCCGCCGGCCAGCAACGCCCACAGCTGGTCCGGACCATCGACGCCACCGGGGTAGCGGCAGGCCATGCCCACGATCGCGATCGGCTCGTCGGTGCCGGCGGTGAGTACCGCCGTCTGGCGGGCGGTGATCTGCCCGGAGACCTGCTCGTGCAGGTGGTCGGCGAGCACGGCCGGGGTCGGGTAGTCGAAGACCAGCGTCGAGGCCAGCCGCAGCCCGGTGGCCGCGTTCACGCGGTTGCGCAGGTCGACGGCGGTCAGCGAGTCGAAGCCCAACTCCCGGAACGCCCGGTCCGCCGGCACGGCTTCCGCACCACCGTGCCCCAGCACGTGCGCGACCAGACCCCGTACCAGCACGTCGATCTGGGCGCGCGCCTCGTCGGGCGCCAGGCCCGCGAGCTGGTTGGCCCAGTCGCCGCTCCGCGCGGCCCGTCGCCGGGCCGCCGTCGACCCGATCAGGGTACGCAGCACGGCCGGCACCGGGCCGGCGCCGAGCGCTGCGCGCATCGCCGGTACGTCGATCACGGCCGGCACCAACGCCGGCCGCTCCGCCACCAGGGCGGCGTCGAACAGCTCCAACCCGGTCTCGGCGCTCATCGGCGTCAGACCCGCCCGCGCGGACCGCGCCCGGTCCGCCTCGTCGATCGAGGCGGCCATGCCTGCCGTGTCCCACATCCCCCACGCCAGACTCACCGCCGGCAACCCGAGCTGCCGCCGGTGGACCGCAAGCCCGTCCAGGAACGCGTTACCCGCCGCATACGCCGACTGACCCGGCGAGCCGAGCACACCAGCAACCGACGAGAACACCACGAACAAGTCGAGATCCAGACCCGCCGTCGCCTCGTGCAGGAACCAACCCGCCGACACCTTCGGCGCCAACACCCCCGCCAACCGCTCCGCCGTCAGCCCCTCCACCACACCGTCATCCAACACACCAGCCGTGTGCACCACACCCGCCAGCCGACCCCCGGCAACGATTTCCGCCACCAGCGCGGACACCTGGTCCCGGTCCGTCACGTCACAGGCAACGACCCGCACGGACGCACCCAACGCCGACAACCGCTCCGACAACTCACCCGCACCGGCGGCCTCCGGGCCGCGCCGCGACACCAGCACGAGAGACCGCACGCCGTGCACCGACACCAGGTGCTCCGCCACCAGCGCACCGAGCGCACCCGTACCGCCGGTGACCAGCACCGCACCGTCACCCACGACCGGCGTCTCCACCGACGCCGCAGCGACCGCGCGCACCAGACGCGGCACGAACACCGCGCCCGAGCGCACCGCGACCTGACCGCCGTGCGTCGACGGCTCGTCGGCCACCGTGGTCAGCACACCCAGCAGCCCGGCATCCACGTCACCGTCCACGTCCGCCAGCACGATGCGACCCGGGTGCTCCGACTGCGCCGACCGCAGCAGACCCCACACCGCCGTACCGGCCAGGTCCGACATCCGGTCGTCCGCCGCCACCGACACCGCACCCCGCGTCATCACCACGAGCCGCGACTCCGCCAGCGCATCGGCTGCCAGCCAGGACCGGACGGTCGCCAGCACCTCCGAGGTCGCCGCGCGTACCGCGTCGGGGACGGCCGTCTCCGGCCCGTCGAGCGGCAGCAGCAGCGCCCTCGGTGCGACCGTCCGGCCGGCGTCGACCGCCGCGACGAGCGCCTCGACGTCGCCGTACGCCGGCAGGTCGGCGGTTGCCGGCGAGCCGACCAGCGCCCACCCGGAGAGGTCCCCGGTGGCGGCGATCTCCTCGGCCTGCCAGGTGAGTTCGAACATCGCGCGGGCCGCCGCGCCCGCCGCGGTCACGCCGGTCAGCTCGCGCAGGGCGAGGGTGTCGACCGAGACCACGGCCGCGCCCGACTCGTCGCACGCGACCAGCCGCACCGCCGAGCCCGTACGCGACAGCCGCACCCGCAGCACCCGCGCGCCCGAGGCATACACCTGCACACCCTCGAACGCGAACGGCACCCGAGGCCCACCCGACCCCTCGGTGCCGGGCAGCAACCCGATCGGATGCAGCGCGGCGTCCAGCAGCGCCGGGTGCACACCGAAGCGCGCCGCCTCCGTCGCCACCTCGTCCGGCAACGCCACCTCGGCGAACACCTCGTCGCCGCCCGTCCACACCCGGCGCAGCCCCCGGAACACCGGCCCGTACGAAAGGCCGTGCTCCGCCAGCGTCGGGTACCAGCCCGCCACGTCCACCTCGGACGCGCCGACCGGCGGCCACTCCCCCAGGCTCGGCTCGCCGGCCGACGTCGGCTCCAGCACGCCCTCCGCATGCCGCACCCAGTCGGCCTCCGGATCACCCTCGGACTGCGAGTGCACCGCCACGACCCGGACGCCGGACTCATCGGCCGCACCGACGCGCACCTGCACCCGCACCGCGCCGGCCTCCGGCAGCACCAGCGGCGCGGCCACGGTCAGCTCCCGCACCCGCGACGCGCCCACCTCGTCGCCCGCCCGGACCGCCAACTCCACCAGAGCGGCACCGGGAACGACCACCACACCGGACACGACGTGGTCCGCGAGCCACACGTGCGTCGACACCGACAACCGGCCCGTCAGCACCACCATGTCCACACCGGCCACGGAGACCGCCGCGCCGAGCAGCGGGTGCCCGGCCACGCCGAGGCCCGCCCCGGACACGTCGGCGGCACGCGCCTGGCCCGCGCCGAGCCAGTACCGCTGGTGCTGGAAGGCGTACGTCGGCAGGTCGACCCGGGCGGCGCCGGCGTCGGTGAACCACTGCGTCCAGGTCACCGGGACGCCGTGGACGTGCAGGTCGGCGAGGGCGTGCAGGAGTGCCTGCGGGGCGGGCCGGTCCCGGCGCTGGACGGCCACCGCGAGCGCGTCCTCGGCGAGCAGGTCGGCGTTCATCGCGGTCAGGACGCTCTGCGGGCCGACCTCCAGGAAGGTGTCGACCCCGGTGGCCCGCAGGGCGGCGATGCCGTCGGCGTAGCGGACGGCCTCCCGCACGTGCCGCACCCAGTACTCGGCGCGGGTGATCTCCTGCGGGTCGGCGAGCGCGCCGGTCAGGTTCGACACCACCGGCAGCAGCGGCGCCCGGAACGTCAGCCCCGCCAGGACGGCGCGGAACTCGTCGAGCATCGGCTCCATCAGCGGACTGTGGAACGCGTGGCTCACCGTCAGCCAGCGCGTACGCACACCCCGCTCCCGCCAGACCCGCTCCACCTCGTCGAGAGCCTCGACGGCACCCGACACCACCACTGCGGCCGGACCGTTGACCGCCGCGATACCCAGCCGATCGGTCATCCCGGCGAGAGACTCCGCCACCGCAGCCTCGTCAGCGGCCACGGCCAGCATGCCGCCGCCCGTGGGCAACGCCTGCATCAACCGACCCCGCGCGGCCACGAGAGCGCACGCGTCGGCCAGAGACAACACCCCGGCCACGTACGCCGCCGTCACCTCACCGATCGAGTGACCAGCCACCACGTCCGGCACGACCCCGAACGACTCCACCAGACGGAACAACGCCACCTCGACCGCGAACAACCCGGCCTGCGTGAACACCGTCTGATCCAGCAACCCCGCCTCGGCCGTGCCCGACGACGCGAACAGCACCTCCCGCAACGGACGCGGCAACAACGGATCGAGCTGCTCACACACCTCGTCCAGCGCGGTCGCGAACACCGGGAACCCGGCGTACAACTCCCGGCCCATCCCGGCGCGCTGCGCGCCCTGGCCGGAGAAGAGCACGGCCAGCTGCGTACGCGCCGCGCCCGTGCCGGTGACCACGGTGGCGGCCGGCTCACCGTCGGCGAGGGCGCGCAGCCCGGCCAGCAGTTCGTCCCTGTCCGTCGCGGTGACCACCGCGCGGTGCTCCATGACGGCCCGGCTGACGGTCGACGACCAGCCGACGTCGAGGGGGCGCAGTTCCTCGTCGCCGGCGATCCAGCGGGCCCAGCGCTCCGCCTGGGCCGCGACGGCGGCCTCGGAGCGGGCCGACAGCAGCACCGGCGACGGCAGCTGCCCGGCGGTGGGCGTCGGCGCGCCCTCGCCCCGGGTCGGCTCCGCCTCGGCGGGCGGCTGCTCGATGATCACATGCGCGTTCGTGCCGCTGACGCCGAACGACGAGATCGCGGCGCGACGGGGCCGGCCCGCCGCAGGCCAGTCGCGGGCCTCGGTGAGCAGGGAGACCGCCCCGGCGCTCCACTCGATGTGCGGGGACGGCTCGTCGACGTGCAGCGTCGACGGCAGCACGCCGTGCCGCATCGCCATGATCATCTTGATGATGCCGGCTGCCCCGGCGGCGGCCTGGGTGTGGCCGATGTTCGACTTGACCGAGCCCAGCCAGAGCGGCCGGTCGGCGGGCCGGTCCTGCCCGTACGTGGCCAGCAGGGCCTGCGCCTCGATCGGGTCGCCCAGGGTCGTGCCGGTGCCGTGCGCCTCGACGGCGTCCACGTCGGCGGCGGTGAGCCGCGCGTTGGCCAGCGCCTGACGGATCACGCGCTGCTGCGACGGGCCGTTCGGGGCGGTCAGACCGTTCGACGCGCCGTCCTGGTTGACGGCAGTGCCACGCACGACCGCCAGCACGCGGTGCCCGTTGCGCTGCGCGTCCGACAGGCGCTCCACCAGGAGCACGCCCACGCCCTCGGACCAGCCCGTGCCGTCCGCCGACGCCGCAAAGGACTTGCACCGGCCGTCGGCCGACAGGCCACGCTGCCGGGAGAACTCGATGAACGTCCCCGGCGTCGCCATCACCGTCACGCCGCCGGCCAGGGCGAGGTCGCACTCGCCGCCGCGCAGCGCCTGCACCGCCAGGTGCAGCGCGACCAGCGACGACGAACACGCGGTGTCCACGGTCACCGCCGGGCCTTCGAGCCCGAACGTGTACGCCACCCGGCCGGACAGCACGCTGCCGGAGGTGCCGGTGCCGAGGTAGCCGCCCACGCCCTCGGGCAGGTCCTGCACGCCGGAGGCGTAGTCGTGGTACATCAGGCCGGCGAAGACGCCGGTCCGGCTGCCGCGCAGCCGCGACGGGTCGAGGCCGGCCGACTCGAACGTCTCCCAGGACGCCTCCAGCAGCAGCCGCTGCTGCGGGTCCATGGCGATCGCCTCGCGCGGCGAGATGCCGAAGAAGTCCGGGTCGAACTCGGCGGCCCCGTACAGGAAGCCACCGTGGCGGGTGTACGACGTCCCGGGGTTGTCCGGGTCGGGGTGGAAGAGCCGGTCGAGGTCCCAGCCCCGGTCGGTGGGGAACTCGCCGATGCCGTCGGCGCCGGCGGCGACCAGGTCCCACAGCTGCTGCGGGTTCGTCACGCCACCCGGGTAGCGGCACGCCATGCCCACGATGGCGATCGGCTCGTCGACGGTTGTCGCCCGCACGGCCTGCTGCTGCGCGGCGACCTGGCCGGACAGCTGCTCGTAGAGGTGCTCCGACAGGGCACCGGGGGTCGGGTAGTCGAAGACGAGTGTCGACGTGAGCCGCAGCCCGCTCGCGCTGTTGATCCGGTTGCGCAGCTCGACGGCGGTCAGCGAGTCGAAGCCCAGCTCCCGGAACGCCCGGTCCGCCGGCACCGCCTCGGCGCCGCCGTGGCCGAGGACCTGCGCGATCATTCCGCGCACCAGCAGCGCCACCTGCGTACGCGCCTCCTGCGGGTCGAGGCCGGCCAGCCGGTCGGCCCACGCGCCGGTGCCGGAGCGGCGGCGCTTCGCGGCCGGTCCGACCAGGCCCCGCAGCATCACCGGCACCCGGCCGGCGGCGGTCTGCGCCCGCATGGCGGGCAGGTCGACCACGGCCGGCACCAGGGCCGCGCCGCCGTGGGTCAGGGCGGCGTCCCACAGCCCGAGCCCGACGGGGGCGGTCATCGGGACCAGGCCGGCCCGGGTCACCCGGGCCCGGTCGGCGTCGTTGATCGACGCCGCCATGCCGTCGGTGTCCCACATGCCCCAGGCGAGGCTGACGGCGGGCAGCCCGCGCTGCGCCCGCAGCAGGGCGAGGGCGTCCAGGAAGGCGTTGCCGGCCGCGTACGCGGCCTGGCCGGGAGAGCCGAGCACTCCGGCGACGGAGGAGAAGAGCACGAAGAGGTCGAGGTCCAGCTCGGCGGTCGCCTCGTGCAGCCACCAGCCCGCCGTGACCTTCGGGGCAAGCACGTCCGCCAGCCGGTCGGCGGTGATCCCGCTGACGATGCCGTCGTCGAGGACGCCGGCGGTGTGGACCACCCCGGCCAGGCGGTCGTCGGCGGTGATGGACCGGACCAGCTCGCCGACGCGCTCGCGGTCGGTGACGTCGGTGGCGACCACCCGGGCGGTCGCGCCCAGCGCGGCCAGCCGCCGCACCAGTTCGTCGGCGCCGGGGGCAGCCGGCCCCTGCCGGGACACCAGCACCAGCGAACGCACGCCGTACGCGGTGACGAGGTGTTCGGACACCAGGGCGCCCAGCGATCCGGTGCCGCCGGTCACCAGGACGGTTCCCCCGCCGAGGGCCTCCGGGGTGCGCGCGGCGCCCGTGGCGCGGACCAGCCGCGGCAGGTACGCCGTGCCCGACCGCACCGCGACCTGCCCGCCGAGGGCGGGGCCGTCGGCGACGGCGGCGAGCAGGGCCAGCAGGTCGGCGTCCAGGTCGGTGCCGGGTTCCAGGTCGGCCAGCACGATCCGGCCGGGGTGCTCCGACTGGGCCGAGCGCAGCAGGCCCCAGACCGCCGCCCCCGCCAGGTCGGTGACGCGGTCGTCGGCGCCGGTAGCCACCGCGCCGCGGGTCACGACGACCAGCCGCGAGTCCGCCAGCGGCCCGGCCGCCAGCCACGCCTGCACCACGCCGAGGACGTCCGCCGTGACGGAGCGCACCGCGTCGGGCACGTCCGCGCCGGAAGGCGCCGGGGTGACGGGCAGCAGCAGCGCCGCCGGGGCGGTGCCGTCCGTCGCCACCGTGGTCAGATCGGCGACGCCGGCGTACGCCGGAAGCTGCGGGGCGCCGTCGAGCGGACGCCCACCGAGCACGACCCAGCCGTACGTGCCGTCGGGCGCGGCGATCTGCTCCGGCTGCCAGGAGACCTCGAACAGGGATCGGTACGCCTCGTCCGGCGCGGCCGCCAGGCCGGTCATCTCGCGCAGCGTCAGCGAGTCCACCGACACCACGGGCACGCCCGTGGTGTCGGTGGCTACCAGCCGCACCGAGCTGCCGGAGGCGGTGAGGCGGACCCGGAGCGTCCGGGCGCCGACGGCGTGAACCTGCACCCCCTCGAACGCGAACGGCACCCGGGGACCGCCGCCCGCCTCGTCGGCGGGCAGCAGCCCGACAGGGTGCAGGGCGGCGTCCAGCAGCGCCGGGTGCACCCCGAAGCCCGCCGGATCACCGGCGAACTCGTCGGCGAGGGCGACCTCGGCGAACACCTCGCCGTCGGCGGTCCACGCCCGGCGCAGGCCCCGGAAGACCGGCCCGTACGCGAGCCCGTGCTCAGCGACCGTCGCGTACCAGCCGATGACGTCCACCTCGGACGCGCCGGGTGGCGGCCACGCGCCAAGGGTGGGCTCGTCGACAGTGGGGGCGTCGACGAGGCCGTCGGCGTGCCGGGTCCACCCCGACTCGGGGTCGTCCTCGGACTGCGAGTGCACGGTCACCGACCGGCTGCCGGTGCCGTCGACGGGACCGACCCGGACCTGCACCCGTACCCCGCCGCCGGTGGCGGGCAGCACGAGCGGGGCGAGGACTGTCAGCTCACGGACACGGGAGGCACCGACCTCGTCGCCCGCCCGGACGACGAGGTCCACCAGGGCGGTGCCCGGCACGACCACGGCGCCGGAGACGACGTGGTCGGCGAGCCACGGGTGCGTCGACACCGACAGCCGGCCGGTCAGCACCACCATGTCCTCGCCGGCGACCGACACCGCCGCGCCGAGCAGCGGGTGTCGCGCCACGCCGAGGCCGGCCCCGGAGACGTCGGCCGACTGGCCGGCCGGCGGCAGCCAGTACCGCTCCCGCTGGAAGGCGTACGTGGGCAGGTCCACCCGCCGCGCGCCGGTCTCGGCGAACCACGACTGCCAGGTCACCGGCACGCCGTGCACGTGCAACTCGGCCAGGGCGTGCAGCAACGCCTGCGCGTCCGAACGGTCACGGCGCTGCACAGCCACCGCCAGCACGGCCTCGTCATCGGCGAGCAGGTCGGCGTTCATAGCGGTCAGGACGCTCTGCGGGCCGACCTCCAGGAACGTATCCACACCGGCAGCCCGCAGGGCGGCGACCCCGTCGGCGTACCGCACAGCCTCGCGCACGTGCCGCACCCAATACTCCGGCGTGCAGATCTCGTCACCGGCCAGGGCACCGGTCACGTTCGACACGACCGGCAACAACGGCGCCGCAAACGCCAACCCACCCAGAACCGTACGGAACTCATCGAGCATCGGCGCCATCAACGGGCTGTGGAACGCGTGGCTGACGGTGAGCCGGCGGGTACGCACCCCCCGATCCCGCCAGGCCCGCTCCACCTCGGCCAGGGCCTCGACGGCACCCGACACCACCACTGCGGCAGGCCCGTTGACCGCCGCGATACCGACCCGATCGGTCAGCCCTGCGACCGACTCCGCCACGGCCGCCTCATCAGCGGCTACGGCCAGCATCCCGCCACCGGTCGGCAGCGCCTGCATCAACCGACCCCGCGCCGCCACAAGCTCACACGCATCCGCCAGGGACAACACACCCGCGACATGCGCCGCCGTCACCTCACCGATCGAGTGACCGGCCACCACGTCGGGAACAATCCCGAACGACTCCACGAGGCGGAACAGCGCCACCTCGACCGCGAACAACCCGGCCTGCGTGAACACGGTCTGGTCCAGCAGCTCCGCCTCGGAGGTGCCCGCCTCGGCGAACAGCACCTCCCGCAGCGGGCGCGGCAGCAGCGGGTCGAGGTGTCCGCACACCTCGTCCAGCGCGGCGGCGAACACCGGGAAGACCCCGTACAACTCCCGGCCCATCCCGGCACGCTGCGCACCCTGACCGGAGAACAACAGCGCCAGCTGGCCGCGCTGGCCGCCCGGGCCGGTGAGGACGCCGGCCGAGAGCTCGCCCGCCGACACGGCTTCGAGGCCCGCCAGCAGTTCGTCCCGGCTCGCCCCGGACACGACGGCCCGGTGCTCCAGTACGGAGCGCGACGCCACCGAGGACCACGCCACGTCGAGCGGGCGCGGGGCCTCGGTGCCGCCGAGCCATTGCGCCCAGCGGCCGGCCTGCGCCGACAGCCCGGCGGCGTCGCGGGCCGACAGCAGCAGCGGCAGCACCGCCGGCACCCGGGACGGCTCGTCACCGGTGACCGGCTCGTCGCCGTCGGCCGGCTCGTCCGCGTCGGTCGGCGCGGACGGCTGCTCCAGGATCAGGTGCACGTTCGTACCGCTGATGCCGAACGACGACACGGCGGCCCGGCGCGGCCGGTCCACCGCCGGCCAGGGGCGCGCCTCGGTGAGCAGGGAGACCGCGCCGGAGGACCAGTCCACGTGGGGGGTCGGCTCGTCGAGGTGCAGGGTCCGCGGGAGCAGGCCGTACCGCATCGCCTGCACCATCTTGATCATGCCGGCGACGCCGGCCGCGGACTGACTGTGACCGATGTTCGACTTGATCGAGCCGAGCAGCAGCGGCCGGTCGGCGGGGCGGCCCTGGCCGTAGGTGGCCAGCAGGGCCTGCGCCTCGATGGGGTCGCCGAGGACGGTGCCGGTGCCGTGCGCCTCGACGGCGTCCACGTCGGCCGTGGTCAGCCGGGCGTTTGCGAGGGCCTGCCGGATCACCCGCTGCTGGGCGGGGCCGTTGGGGGCGGTGAGGCCGTTGGACGCGCCGTCCTGGTTGACGGCGCTGCCGGCGAGCACGGCGAGCACCTGGCGGCCCTGCCGCCGGGCGTCGGAGAGCCGCTGGACCAGCAGCACGCCGACGCCCTCCGACCAGCCGGTGCCGTCGGCGTCGGCGGCGAAGGACTTGCAGCGACCGTCCGGGGCGAGGCCGCCCTGGCGGGAGAACTCGACGAAGGCACCGGGGGTCACCATGACGGTGACGCCGCCGGCCAGCGCCATGTCGCACTCGCCGCCGCGCAGCGCCTGAGCGGCCAGGTGCACCGCCACGAGGGAGGACGAGCAGGCGGTGTCGACCGTCACCGCCGGGCCCTCCAGCCCGAAGGTGTACGACACGCGGCCGGAGATGACGCTGTGCGCGCCGCCGGTGAGCTGGTAGCCGGCCAGCTCGGCCGGTGTGTCGGTGGTGCCGTAGCCCGACGGGGAGGCGCCGACGAAGACGCCGGTACGGCTGCCGCGCAGCTCGTCCGGGTCGATGCCGGCCTGCTCCATGGCCTCCCAGGACGCCTCCAGCAGCAGGCGCTGCTGCGGGTCCATGGCGACGGCCTCGCGCGGCGAGATGCCGAAGAAGCCCGGGTCGAAGGTGGTGGCGCCGTCGACGAAGCCGCCCTCGCGGGTGTGCGAGACGGGTTGCCCGTCGGCGTCGACGGCCAGCAGCCGGCCCATGTCCCAGTGCCGGTCGTCGGGGAAGCCGCTGATGCCGTCGCGCCCGGTGGCGACCAGGTCCCACAGGTCGTCCGGGTTGGCCACGCCGCCCGGATAGCGGCAGCTCATACCGACGATGACGATCGGGTCGCCGTCCACCGGCCCGGCGGGGCCCCAGGCGGTCACGGTCTCGACCTCGTGCAGGCGCAGCGTCACCGACAGGTGGTCGGCGAGGGCAGCCGGGTTCGGGTAGTCGAAGACCAGGGTGGTGGGCAGGGTGAGGCCGGTGGCGGCACCGAGCCGGTTGCGCAGCTCGACGGCGGTCAGCGAGTCGAAGCCGAGTTCCTTGAACGCCCGGCCGGCCTTGACCAGGTCCGTGCCGGAGTGGCCGAGCACGGCGGCGGTGTGCGTGCGTACGAGGTCGGTCAGGTGGCGGTCCTGCTCGGCGCGGGGCAGCGTCAGCAGGTGCTGGCGCAGCCCGCCGCCGGCGGTGTCCTCCGGCTCGGCGTCGACCACGCGCAGGGCGTCGCGCGCCTCGGCGACGTCGTCGAGCAGGGGGCGGGCGCGGGCGGCGGCGAACGCCGGGGTGAACAGGGACCAGTCGACGTCCGCCACGGTCACCGACGGCACGGCCCGGCCGACGGCGCTGCGCAGCGCGTACACGGCCTGGGCCGGGGACATCGGGCTGAGGCCGCGGCGGGCCAGCAGTTCCTGACCCTCGCCGCTGGCCATGCCGCCCTCGGCCCAGGGGCCCCAGGCCACGGCGGTGGCGGCCAGGCCGCGGGCGCGGCGCCGCTCGGCGAGGGCGTCGAGGAAGGCGTTGCCGGCGGCGTACGCGGCCTGTCCGCCGCTGCCCCAGATGCCGGCGATGGAGGAGAACAGCACGAACGCGTCGAGCGGCCGGTCGCCCAGCAGCTCGTCCAGGTGCACGGCGCCGGCGATCTTGCCGTCGAGCACCCCGGCCAGCCCGGCGAGGTCGGTGTCGACCAGCATGGTCAGCTGGCCCACCCCGGCGGCGTGTACCACCGCGGTCAGCGGCGCCGGGTCGGCGTCGACGTCGCGCAGCAGCGCCTCGACGCGGGCGCGGTCGGCCATGTCGGCGGCGACCAGGGTCACCCGGGCGCCGAGCCCGGTCAGTTCGTCGCGCAGCTCGGCCGCCCCGGGGGCGTGCTCGCCGCGGCGGCTGGTCAGCACGAGGTGCTCGGCCCCGTTGGCCGCCGCCCAGCGGGCCACGTGCGCGCCCAGCGCGCCGGTGCCGCCGGTGACGAGGACGGTGCCGGACGGCTGCCAGCGGTCGACGGCGCCGACGGCCGCCGGCGTGGCACGCACCAGTCGCCGTACGAAGACGCCGGAGGGTCGTACGGCCACCTGGTCCTCGGGGCCACCGCCGGTGAGGACGCCCACCGCGTGGTCCCAGTCGCCGCGCCCGGGCGCGTCCGGCAGGTCGACCAGGCCGCCCCAGAGCTGCGGGTGTTCCAGCCCGGCGACCCGGGCCAGGCCCCACAGTCCGCCCTGGGCGACGCTGCGCACCGGGTCGGTGTCGCCGGTGCCGACCGCGCCCCGCGTGAGCATCCACAGTGGTGCCGTGACGTCGGCGGCGTGCAGGGCCTGCACCAGCGTCATCGTGGCGGCCGTGCCGAGCGGCACCGCCGGCCGGCCGGGGTGAGGCCGCTCCAGCAGGCCCAGCAGGGAGACGATCCCGGTGAACGGGGCGTTCTGTACGGCCTGGGCCACCCGCGACGTCACCTGGTCGCGCTCGGCGAGCGGGTCCACCGCCAGCCGGGACACCTCGCCGCCGGCGGCGCTCAGCGCCCCCGCGAGCGCCCCGGCCCACTCGGTCGTGGCGGCGTCGTCGGCGGGCTCCACGAGCAGCCACCGGCCCGACGGGGTGACCGGTGCGGGGGCGGCGGTCCGCTTCCACACCACCCGGTACGACCAGCCGTCGACGACGGCGTCCCGCAGCCGCGCCCTGCGCCAGGACGACAGCACCGGCAGGGCCGGGGCGAGCACGTCCAGGGCCGCGCCGTCGACGCCGATCTGCGCCGCGAGCGCCGCCACGTCGGAGCGCTCGACGGCCGACCAGAACTCGACGTCCACCACGTCCGGGCTGACCGGGCCGGTGGCCGAGGCCGGCATCTGCTCGGGCCAGTAGCGCTGCCGCTGGAACGCGTATGTGGGCAGGGCGACCGGGGTCGCTCCGGTGCCGGCGTAGAGGGCCGCCCAGTCGACGGGTGTTCCGTTGACGTGCAGTTCGGACAGGGCGGCGAGCAGGGCCCGCGACTCGGGGCGGTCGGCGCGCAGGGCGGGTACGGCGACGACCGGGGTGTCGTCGTCGACGTCCGCCGGCTCCCGCCCGCTCAGCACGTCCCGGGTCATGGCGGTCAGGACGCTGCGCGGGCCGATCTCCAGGAACGTGTCCACCCCGGCGGCGCGCAGCGCGGCGACCCCGTCGGCGAAACGCACAGCCTCCCGGACGTGCCGCACCCAGTAGTCGGGACTACGGATCTCGTCGACGTCGGCCAGCGCACCAGTCACGTTCGACACGACCGGCAACCCCGGCGCCTCGAACGTCAACCCGTCCAGGACCACCCGGAACTCGTCCAGCATCGGCTCCATCAACGGACTGTGGAACGCATGACTCACCGACAACCGGCGCGTACGCACACCCCGCCCACGCCAGACCCGCTCCACCTCGTCGAGCGCCTCCACCGCACCGGAGAGCACCACCGACGTCGGCCCGTTGACCGCCGCGACCCCCACACCGGTCAAGCCGTCCAGCGTCGCCAGCACATCGGCCTCGGCCGCCGCGACGGCCAGCATCCCACCACCGGCCGGCAACGCCTGCATCAACCGGCCCCGCGCCGCCACCAACACACACGCATCCGCCAGCGACAACACCCCCGCCACATGCGCGGCCGTGACCTCGCCGATCGAATGACCGCCGACCAGGTCGGGGGCGACGCCGAAGGACCCGACGAGCCGGAACAGCGCCACCTCGACCGCGAACAGACCGGCCTGCGTGAACACCGTCCGGTCCAGCAGCTCCGCCTCGGCGGAACCCTCGGGTGCGAACAGCACCTCCTTGAGCGGGCGCGGCAGCAGCGCGTCGAGCTGTGCGCACACCTCGTCCAGCGCGGCGGCGAAGACCGGGAACTCCGCGTACAACTCCCGGCCCATGCCGGCGCGCTGCGCGCCCTGACCCGAGAAGAGCACCGCGAGCGGACCCCGGTCGGCGGCCTGCCCGGCGACCAGCGCGCCGGACGGCTGGCCGGCGGCGAGGGCGCGCAGCCCGGCCAGCAGCTCCTCGCGGTCGGTGGCGGTGAGCACCGCGCGGTGTTCCAGCGCGGAGCGCGACACGACCGACGACCAGCCGACGTCCACGGTGCGGAGGGCCTCGTCGTCCTCCAGCCACCGGGTCCAGCGGCCCGCCTGCGCGCCGAGCGCGGCCTCGGAGCGGGCGGAGAGCAGCACGGGCACCGCCGGCAGGGCGCTTGTGGGTGCCGGTCCGGCGTCGGCGGGCTCGACGGCATCCGGCGTCGGTGGCTCCTCGATGATGGTGTGCGCGTTCGTGCCGGAGATGCCGAACGACGACACGGCCGCCCGGCGGGGACGGTCGGTCGCCGGCCACGGCGTCGCCTCCGTCACCAGCGACACCTCGCCGGCCGACCAGTCCACCTTCGGCGTCGGCTCGTCGACGTGCAGGGTGGACGGCACCAGCCCGTGCCGCATCGCCATCACCATCTTGATCACACCGGCCACGCCCGCGGCGGACTGACTGTGACCGATGTTCGACTTGATCGAGCCGAGCAGCAACGGCCGGTCGGCGGGGCGGTCCCGCCCGTACGTGGCCAGCAGGGCCTGCGCCTCGATCGGATCGCCGAGGACGGTGCCGGTGCCGTGCGCCTCGACGGCGTCCACGTCGGCCGTGGTCAGCCGGGCGTTTGCGAGGGCCTGCCGGATCACCCGCTGCTGGGCGGGGCCGTTGGGGGCGGTGAGGCCGTTGGACGCGCCGTCCTGGTTGACGGCGCTGCCCCGGATCACGGCGAGGATCGGGTGTCCCTTGCGCTGCGCGTCCGACAGCCGCTCCACCAGCAGGATGCCGACGCCCTCGGACCAGCCCGTGCCGTCGGCGGCGGCGGCGAACGACTTGCAGCGGCCGTCGGGGGCGAGCCCTCGCTGCCGGGAGAAACCCACGAACGGGCCGGGGGTGGCCATGACGCACACGCCGCCGGCCAGGGCCAGGTCGAAGTCGCCCTGCCGCAGCGCCTGGCACGCCAGGTGCAGGGCGACCAGCGACGACGAGCAGGCGGTGTCGACGGTGACCGCGGGGCCCTCCAGGCCGAGGGCGTACGCAATCCGGCCGGAGACGACGCTGGTGGCCGTACCGGTCAGCAGGTAGCCCTCGTCGGCGCCCTCGGCCTCGCTCTGCGGGCCCATGCCGTAGCCGTTGGCGGCGGTGCCGACGAAGACGCCGACCTTCTGCCCCCGCATCGAGGCGGGTGCGATGCCGGCGTGCTCGAACGCCTCCCACGACGTCTCCAGCAGCAGCCGCTGCTGGGGGTCCATCGCCACGGCCTCGCGGGGCGAGATGCCGAAGAACCCGGCGTCGAAGTCGGCCGCGTCGTAGAGGAAGCCGCCCTCGCGGGTCGTGGAGCGGCCGGCGCGGTCGGCGTCCGGGTCGTACAGGTTGTCCAGGTCCCAGCCCCGGTCCGTCGGGAAGCCGCCGATCGCGTCGCTGCCGGAGGCCACCAGGTCCCAGAGCTGCTCGGGGCTGGCGACGCCGCCCGGGTAGCGGCAGGACATCGCGACGATCGCGATCGGCTCCCGGGCGGCGGCGGTCAGCTGCTGGTTGAGCTGGCGGAGGCGGCCCGTCTCCTTGAGCGACGCGCGAAGCGCCTCGACGACCTTGTCTGCGGACGTAGACATCATGAGCTCCGTACTGGGGACAACGGTCAGGAATCGGTTCCGTCAAGCGCCAGCCTGACGAGGGTGTCGGTGTCGAGGTCGTCGAGGTCCAGGGCCTCGTCGGTGGGCTCGGCCCCGGTACCGCCGTCGGCGTCGGCGAGGTTGAGCAGCAGGTCCAGCAGCCCCGCCTCGCGCAGGCGGGCCAGCGGTATCGCCGCGAGCGTCTGCCGGACGGCCGCCTCCGCCGGGTCGCCGTCGTCCGCCTGCGCCGCCTCGGGCACCAGGCCGTCGAGCAGGTTCTCGGCGAGCACGGCCGGGGTCGGGTGGTCGAAGACGAGGGTCGCGGGCAGTGACAGGCCGGTGGCGCCGGTGAGTCGGTTGCGCAGCTCGACCGCCGTCAGCGAGTCGAATCCGAGTTCCTTGAACGCCCGCTGGGGCTTGACCCGGTCCGTGCCCGCGTGGCCGAGCACGGCCGAGGCGTGGGTACGGACCAGGTCGACCAGGTGCCGGACCCGCTCGGGGCGGGGCAGGGTGAGCAGGTGCTCCCGCAGGGCATCGGCAGCGCCGGGCTGCTGCTCCCCGGCGTGGGCGTGCAGCGCATCCCGGGCCTCGGCGATGTCGTCGAGCAGCGGCCGGGGGCGGGCCGAGGCGTACGCCGGGGCGAAGACCGCCCAGTCGACGTCCGCCACGGTCAGCGCCGCCCTGGGCAGGCCGGCGGCGTACCGCATGGCGTGCACGGCGTCGGCCGGCGCCATGGCGGTCAGGCCGCGCCGGGCCAGCATCTGCTGGGCTTCGCCGGTGGCCATGCCGCCGTCGGCCCACGGTCCCCAGGCCACGGACGTCGCCGCCAGGCCCCGGCCGCGCCGCTGCTCCGCGAGCGCGTCGAGGAAGGCGTTGCCGGCGGCGTACGCGGACTGTCCGCCGCTGCCCCACACCCCGGCGATGGAGGAGAAGAGCACGAACGCGTCCAGCGGCCGGTCGCCGAGCAGGGCGTCCAGGTGCAGCGCGCCGGCCACCTTGCCGTCGAGCACGCCCGCGAACGCGGCCAGGTCGGTGTCGGCGATCAGCCCGGACTCGCCGGCGCCCGCCGCGTGGACCACGGCCGTCAGCGGCGCGGGATCCTCGTCGAGGCGGGCCAGCAGCTCCGCCACCTGGTCGCGATCGGCGACGTCACAGGCCACGACCGACGCCCGTACGCCCTGGGCGGTGAGCTCCTCGCACAGCTCGGCCGCCCCGGGGGCGCGCTCGCCGCGGCGGCTGGTCAGCACGACGTGCTCCGCCCCGTTGGCCGCCGCCCAGCGGGCCACGTGCGCGCCCAGCGCGCCGGTGCCGCCGGTGACCAGCACGGTGCCGGACGGCCGCCACCGCTGCGCCGCGTCGGGAACGGTGGGTGCCGAGCGGACCAGGCGACGGACGAACACCCCGGAGGGGCGCACGGCCAGCTGGTCCTCGTCGCCGGCGCCGGTCACCACCCGCACCAGCCGGTCCCAGGCCGTCGCGTCGACCTGCTCGGGCAGGTCCACCAGCCCGCCCCACAGGTGGGGGTGTTCCAGGCCCGCCACGAGCCCCAGGCCCCAGAGCCCGCTCTGGGCGACGGCGTGCACGGTGTCCCCGTCGCCGGTGCTGACCGCGCCCCGGGTCAGGCACCACAGCCGGGTCGTCGCCCCGGTGTCGTGCAGCGCCTGGAGCAGCAGCAGCGTGGCGGCCGCCCCGACCGGCACGGCCGGGTGGGCGGGGTGCGGCTGGTCGCGGAGGCCGAGCAGGGAGAGCACGCCGGCGACGGGGCCGTCGGCCAGCGCGTCGCCCAGCCGTCGGGCGAGGCCCACCCGGTCGGTGCCGACCGGGTCGACGGTGAGCCGGACCACGTCGGCGCCGACCTCGGCGAGGGCCTTGGTCACCGCCTCCGCCCGGGTGCCGTCCGCCAGGTCGTCCTGCGCCGTCACGAGCAGCCACACGCCGGGCCGCGCCGGTTCGGCGGTGATGTCGGTGCGCTTCCATCCGACCCGGTACGACCACGCGTCCAGGACGGCCCGCTGCGTACGCGCCCGGTGCCAGTTCGACAGGACCGGCAGGGCCGGGGTGAGGGCGTCCAGGGCGGTGCCGTCGTCGCCGAACTGCGCGGCGAGGGCGTTCAGGTCGCCGCGTTCGACGGCGTTCCAGAAGTCGGCGTCGCCGTCGTGGGTCGCCGTCTGTCGCGGTCGGCTCGCCGGCTCGGGCCAGTACCGCTCGCGGTGGAAGGCGTACGTGGGCAGGTCGACCCGGGCGGCACCGGTGTCGGTGAACCACTGCCGCCAGGACACCGGGACGCCGTGGACGTGCAGCTCGGCCAGGGCGTGCAGCAACGCCTGCGTCTCGGACCGGTCCCGGCGCTGCACGGCCACCGCGAGCGCGTCCTCGGCGAGCACGTCGGCGTTCATCGCGGTCAGCACGCTCTGCGGGCCGACCTCCAGGAACGTGTCCACACCCGTCTCACGCAACGCGGTCACCCCGTCGGCGTAGCGCACAGCCTCCCGCACATGCCGCACCCAGTACTCCGGGCTGCGGATCTCCTCGGCGTCAGCCAGCGCACCGGTCACATTCGACACCACCGGCAACAACGGCGCTGCGAAGGCCAGCCCCTCCAGCACCGCCCGGAACTCCGCCAGCATCGGCTCCATCAACGGACTGTGGAACGCATGACTCACCGCCAACCGACGCGTCCGCACACCCCGCCCACGCCAGACCCGCTCCACCTCATCCAACGCCTCCACCGCACCCGACACCACCACAGCAGCCGGACCGTTGACCGCCGCAACACCGACGTCCGCCAACCCCGCGATCGACTCCCCCACCGAAGCCTCGTCCGCCGCCACCGCCAACATCCCGCCACCCGCCGGCAACGCCTGCATCAACCGACCCCGCGCCGCCACAAGCTCACACGCATCCGCGAGCGACAACACCCCCGCCACATACGCCGCCGTCACCTCACCGATCGAGTGACCGGCCACCACGTCGGGAACGATCCCGAACGACTCCACCAGACGGAACAACGCCACCTCGACCGCGAACAACCCGGCCTGCGTGAACACGGTCTGGTCCAGCAACTCCGCCTCGGCCGTGCCCGCCGACGCGAACAGCACCTCCCGCAGCGGGCGCGGCAGCAGCGGGTCGAGGTGTCCGCACACCTCATCCAACGCCGCCGCGAACACCGGGAACCCGCCATACAACTCCCGGCCCATACCCACCCGCTGCGCACCCTGACCCGAAAACAACAGCGCAAGCTGACCACGCTGACCGGCGGCGCCGGTCACGACAGCTCCCGACGGATCGCCGGCCGCCACGGCCGCGAGACCCGCCAACAGCTCGTCCCGGCTCGCGCCGGACACAACCGCCCGGTGCTCCAGCACAGACCGCGACGCCACCGACGACCACGCCACATCCACCACACGCGGAGCCTCGCCGGCCGCCAGCCACCCCGCCCACCGACCCGCCTGCGCCGACAGCCCGGCCACGTCGCGGGCCGACAACAGCACCGGCACCACCGCCGGCACCTCGCGTGCGACGACCTCACCCTCGATCGTCCCGGCCGGCGGCTGCTCGATGATCACGTGCGCATTCGTGCCGGAGATCCCGAACGACGACACCGCCGCCCGACGCGGCCGGTCCACCCGCGGCCACGGGGTGGGCTCGGTGGCCAGGGCCACCGCCCCCGCCGACCAGTCGATGTGCGGGGACGGCTCGTCCACGTGCAGGGTCGGCGGAACGAGGCCGTGGCGCATCGCCATGACCATCTTGATCACACCAGCCACACCCGCAGCCGCCTGTGCGTGCCCGATGTTCGACTTCACCGAGCCGAGCCAGAGCGGCCGGTCGGCGGGCCGGTCCTGCCCGTACGTGGCCAGGACGGCCTGCGCCTCGATCGGGTCACCCAGCGTCGTGCCCGTGCCGTGCGCCTCGACCACGTCCACGTCGGACGGCGACAGCCGCGCCGACGCCAGCGCCTGCCGGATCACCCGCTGCTGCGACGGACCGTTCGGCGCCGTCAGCCCGTTCGACGCACCGTCCTGGTTCACGGCCGTGCCCCGCACCACGGCGTAGATCTTCCGGCCCTCGCGCTGGGCGTCCGACAGGCGCTGCACCAGGAGCACGCCCACGCCCTCGGACCAGCCCGTGCCGTCGGCCGACGCCGCGAACGACCGGCACCGGCCGTCGGCCGACAGGCCCCGCTGCCGGGAGAACTCCACGAAGGTGCCGGGCGTGGCCATCACCGTCACGCCGCCGGCCAGCGCCAGGTCGCACTCGCCGCTGCGCAGCGCCTGCACCGCGAGGTGCAACGCCACCAGGCTGGACGAGCAGGCCGTGTCCACGGTCACCGCCGGGCCTTCGAGCCCGAACGTGTACGCCACCCGGCCCGACAGCACGCTGCCCGAGTTGCCGGTGCCGATGTAGCCCTCGACCTCGGGCGTCTCCATCAGGCGCGTCGAGTAGTCGTGGTAGATGACGCCCGCGAAGACACCGGTCCGGCTGCCCCGCAGGCCCGACGGGTCCAGGCCCGCCGACTCGAACGTCTCCCAGGACGCCTCCAGCAGCAGCCGGTGCTGTGGGTCCATGGCGAGGGCCTCGCGCGGCGAGATGCCGAAGAAGCCGGGGTCGAACTCCGCCGCGCCGTATAGGAAGCCGCCGTGGCGGGTGTACGAGGTGCCGGCGTGGTCGGGGTCCGGGTCGTACAGGGACTCCAGGTCCCAGCCCCGGTCGGCCGGGAACTCCCCGATGCCCTCCCCACCGGTGCTGACCAGCCTCCACAGCTCGTCGGGAGACTCCACCCCGCCGGGGTAGCGGCAGGCCATGCCGACGATCGCGATCGCCTCGTCGGCGTCGCCGGCCGTCGCCTCGTCGGCCGCGACGGCACCGGGTCGGGTGCCGGCGAGTTCCGCGTACACGTGGGCCGCCAGGACCTGCGGGGACGGGTAGTCGAACACCAGGGTCGAGGTGAGGCGCAGGCCGGTCGCGCCGTTCACCCGGTTACGCAGCTCGACGGCGGTCAGCGAGTCGAAGCCCAGGTCCTTGAACGCCCGGTCCGCCGGCACCGCCTCGGCGCCGCCGTGCCCGAGGACCTGCGCGACCAGGCCCCGGATCAGCTCGTCGACCTGTGCGAGGCCCTCCTCGGCGCTGAGCCCGGTGAGGCGCCCGGCCCAGCCGCCGGGGGCGCCCTGGCCGGCGCGGCGGCGGGTCGTCGCCACGTCGACCAGGTTGCGCAGCATCGGCGGTACGACCGCGCCGGCGGCTGCCGCCCGCAGCGCGGGTACGTCGATCGCGGCCGGCACCAGCACCGCCCGCTCCGCCCCCACGGCGGCGTCGAAGAGTTCCAGGCCGGTGCGGGCGTTCATCGGCCGCAGGCCGGCGCGTGCCGTACGGGCCCGGTCGTTGCCGCCGATCGAGGCGGCCATGCCTGCCGTGTCCCACATCCCCCACGCCAGACTCACCGCCGGCAACCCGAGCTGCCGCCGATACACCGCCAACCCGTCCAGGAACGCGTTACCCGCCGCATACCCCGACTGACCCGGCGAACCCAGCACACCAGCAACCGACGAGAACACCACGAACAAGTCGAGATCCAGACCCGCCGTCGCCTCATGCAGGAACCAACCCGCCGACACCTTCGGCGCCAACACCCCCGCCAACCGCTCCGCCGTCAGCCCCTCCACCACACCGTCATCCAACACACCAGCCGTGTGCACCACACCCGCCAGCCGACCCCCGGCGGCCACCTCGGCCACCAGACCGAACACCTGGTCCCGGTCCGTCACGTCACAGGCAACGACCCGCACGGACGCACCCAACGCCGACAACCGCTCCGACAACTCACCCGCACCGGCGGCCTCCGGACCACGCCGCGACACCAGCACCAGCGACCGCACACCATGCACCGACACCAAATGCTCCGCCACCAGCGCACCGAGCGCACCCGTACCACCGGTCACCACCACCGCACCGTCACCCACGACCGGCGCCTCCACCGACGCCGCAGCGACCGCACGCACCAGACGCGGCACGAACACCTCACCCGAGCGGACGGCCAACTGGCCGCCGGCCGGGTCCGCGGCGAAGCGGGCCAGGACGCCCAGCGTGCCGGGGTCGACCGCGTCGTCGACGTCGGACAGGACGATGCGGCCCGGGTGCTCGGACTGCGCGGAGCGCAGCAGGCCCCACACCGCCGCCGCGGCCAGGTCGGTCACCCGGTCCCCGTCGCGGACGGCCAGCGCGCCCCGGGTCACCACCACGAGCTTCGAGTCGGCCAGCGCGTCGACGGCCAGCCACGCCTGCACCAGGCCCAGCACGTCGGCGGTGACCGTGCGGACGGTCCGCGCCGGGTCGCCGTCGTCGGCGGGCGACGCGGCCGGCGTGAAGAGCAGCAGGCGCGGCGGGGCGATGCCGGCGTCGATGGCGGCGCGCAGCTGCCGGATCGTCTCGGCGGAGGGGCCGCCGGGGACGCCCGGCAGGGCCGGCCCGCCCAGCACCGCCCAGCCCGACGCGTCGTCGACCGGGTCGGCCTCCTCGGCCTGCCAGGCCACCTCGAACAGGGAACGCGACGCCGCGCTCGGGGCGGCCACGCCGGTCAGCTCCCGCAGGACGAGGGAGTCCACCGACACCACCGGCGCGCCCGCCTCGTCGCGGGCGGTCAGCCGCACCGCGGAGCCGTTGCGGGTCAACCGCACCCGCAGCAGCCTCGCGCCGGAGGCGTGCACCTGCACGCCCTCGAAGGCGAACGGTACGCGCGGCCCGCCCGACTCCTCGGTGCCGGGCAGCAGCCCGATCGGGTGCAGGGCGGCGTCCAGCAGCGCCGGGTGCACGCCGAAGCGCGCCGCCTCGGTCGCCGCGTCGTCCGGCAGGACCACCTCGGCGAAGACGTCGTCCTCGCCGGTCCACACCCGGCGCAGCCCCTGGAACGCCGGCCCGTACGACAGGCCGTGTTCCAGCAGCGCCGGATACCAGCCGGTCAGGTCCACCTCGGTGGCGCCGGCGGGCGGCCAGGCGGCCGGCTGCGGTTCGTCGGCCGTGGCCGGTTCCAGCACGCCCTCCGCGTGCCGGGTCCAGCCCGCCTCGGGATCGTCGTCGGGGCGGGAGTAGACGGCGACGGGACGCTGCGGGGACTCCGACGCGGAGACCCGCACCTGGATCCGTACGGCGCCGGACTCGGGGAGCACCAGCGGCACGAGCACCGTCAGGTCCCGCAGCCGCGGCAGGTCCGCCTCGTCGCCGGCGCGGACGGCCAGCTCCACGAGGGCCGTGCCCGGAACGAGCGTCACGCCGGAGACGACGTGGTCGGCCAGCCAGGGGTGGGTGGTCTGGGAGATCCGGCCGGTCAGCACGATCTCGTCGTCGCCGGCCAGGTCCACGGCAGCGCCGAGCAGCCCGTGCTCGGCCACGCCGAGGCCGGCGCCGCTGACGTCGCCGGCGCGCAGCCGGCCCACGGCCGGCCAGAAGCGCTGCCGCTGGAACGGGTACGTCGGCAGGTCGACGGGGCGGGTTCCGGCCGGCAGGAGCGCGGTCCAGGTGACCGGCGTGCCGTGCGCGTACAGCTCCGCAAGCGCATGGACCAGCGACGCCGGCTCGGGTCGGCCGGGGCGCAGGGTCGCCACGACCGTCGCCGCGTCGTCGTCCGGCAGGCAGGCGCCCACCATGCCGGCGAGCACCGCGTCGGGGCCCAGTTCGAGGAACGTACGGACGTTGCGCTCGCGCAGGCTCGCGACCCCGTCGGCGAACCGGACGGTCTGCCTTAGGTGGCGGACCCAGTAGTCGGGGGTGCCGATCTCGTCGGGGTCCGCGATCCGGCCGGTCAGGTTCGACACGATCGGCAGGACGTGCCAGTGGAACGTCAGCCCGTCGAGCACCTGCCGGAACTCGGCCAGCATCGGCTCCATGAGCGGGCTGTGGAACGCGTGGCTGACGGTCAGCCGGCGCGTACGCACACCCCGGTCCGTCCAGGCCCGCTGCACCTCGTCGAGGGCCTCGGCGGCGCCGGAGACCACCACGGCGGTGGGGCCGTTGACGGCGGCGACGCCGACCCGGTCGGCGAACGGAACGATCGACTCGGCCACCGCGTCCTCGGCGGCGGCGACGGCGAGCATGCCACCACCGGCCGGCAGGGCCTGCATCAGCCGACCCCGCGCCGCGACCAGCGCACACGCGTCGGCCAGGGAGAACACACCCGCCACATGCGCCGCCGCGATCTCACCGATGGAGTGCCCGGCCACCAGGTCCGGCACGACACCCAACGACTCGACCAGGCGGAACAGGGCCACCTCGACGGCGAACAGCCCCGCCTGGGTGAACACCGTCTGGTCCAGCAGCCCCGCCTCAGGCGTACCCGCCGCAGCGAACAACACCTCCCGCAGCGCACGCGGCAGCAGCGGATCCAGGTGAGCACACACCTCGTCCAAGGCCGCGGCGAACACCGGGAACGCCGCGTACAGCTCACGACCCATACCGGCGCGCTGCGCGCCCTGACCGGAGAAGAGGACGGCGGTGCGGCCGCTGCGGGCGATTCCCCGCACGACGGCGGCCGAGGGCTCGTCGTCGGCCAGCGCGCCGAGGGCGGCGAGCAGTCCGGCGCGGTCGCCGGGCAGCAGCACGGCGCGGTGCTCGAAGGCGCTGCGGGCGGTGGCGAGCGCCCGGCCGACGTCGGCGACGGTCAGGTCCGGCTCACCGTCGACGAGGGTCCGCAGCCGGCGCGCCTGCTCGTGCAGGGCGGCGGCGTCGCGGGCCGACAGGACGCAGGCGACGAGGTCGCCCGGGACGCCCGTGGCGGGTGCGGCCTGCGCCGGGGCGGGCTCGGGGGCCTGCTCGACGATGGTGTGGGCGTTGGTGCCGCTGATGCCGAACGACGACACCGCCGCGCGGCGGGGCCGGTCGACGGCCGGCCACGGCCGCGCCTCGGTGAGAAGGGCGACCGACCCGGCCGTCCAGTCGATGTGCGGGGACGGCTTCTCGGCGTGCAGAGTCGGCGGCAGGATGCCGTGCCGCATGGCCAGCACCATCTTGATCACACCGGCGACACCGGCCGCCGCCTGGGCGTGGCCGATGTTCGACTTGACCGACCCCAGCCACAGTGGATGGTCCTGCGGTCGGCCCTGCCCGTACGTGGCCAGCAGCGCCTGTGCCTCGATCGGGTCTCCGAGGGCGGTGCCGGTGCCGTGCGCCTCGACGGCGTCGACGTCGGTGGTGGCGAGCCGGGCGTTGGCGAGCGCCTGCCGGATCACCCGCTGCTGGGCGGGGCCGTTCGGCGCGGTCAGGCCGCTGCTGGCGCCGTCCTGGTTGACGGCGCTGCCCCGGACGACGGCGAGCACCCGGTGGCCGTTGCGCTGCGCGTCGGAGAGGCGCTCCAGCAGGAGCATGCCGACGCCCTCGGCGAAGCCGGTGCCGTCGGCGCCTGCGCCGAACGCCTTGCACCGCCCGTCGGGCGACAGGCCGCGCTGCCGGGAGAACTCGGTGAGCATGCCGGGGGTGGACATGACGCTCACCCCGCCGGCGAGGGCGAGGCGGCACTCGTCCTGCCGCAGCGCCTGGGTGGCCAGGTGCAGCGCCACCAGCGACGACGAGCAGGCGGTGTCGACGGTGACGGCGGGGCCCTCCAGGCCGAACAGGTACGAGATGCGGCCGGAGGCGACGCTGCCCGCGCTGCCGTTGCCGACGTGGCCGTCCAGGTCGTCGGTGCCGCCGGCGGCCTGGGAGGCGTAGTCGTGGTAGATGAGCCCGACGTAGACGCCGGTGCTGCTGCCCCGCGCCGAGTGGGGGTCGATCCCGGCCCGCTCGAATGCCTCCCAGGAGGTCTCCAGCAGCAGCCGCTGCTGCGGGTCCATCGCCAGGGCCTCGCGGGGGGAGATCCCGAAGAAGGCGGCGTCGAACTGGGCGGCGTCGTGGAGGAAGCCGCCCTGCCGCGGTACGGCGTCCGGGTCCTGGTCGCCGGCGCGCAGGTCGTCGAGGTTCCAGCCCCGGTCGGTGGGGAAGGGCGAGATGACGTCGGTGCCGGCGGTGACCACGTCCCACAGCTGCTCGGGGGTCTGCACGTCGCCGGGGAACCGGCAGGCCATGCCGATGATGGCGATCGGTTCGTCGAGGGCGGCGGCGGCGCCGGCCGCCACGGGCCGGTCCACGGTCGCCGCGCCGCCGAGCTCCCGGTCCAGGAACTCGGCGAGCACCACGGGGGTCGGGTAGTCGAACGCCACGGTCGCGGGCAGCCGCAGGCCGGTGGCGGCGGAGAGCCGGTTGCGCAGTTCCACCGAGGTGAGCGAGTCGAAGCCCAGTTCCTTGAAGGCGCGCTGGGCGTCGACGGTCTCGGCCGAGCGGTGCCCGAGCACTGCAGCCACGCTGGTGGCCACCAGGTCGAGCAGGTGGGAGCGCCGCTCCGCCGGGCCGAGCGTCGCCAGCCGGTCCCGTACGGAGGCGGTGTCCGCGAGGCCGCGACCCACCGCGCGCCGGGCCGGTCCGCCCGCGCGGACGAGGTCCCGCAGCAGGCTGGGCACGTTCTGGCCGGTCGGCCGCGACGCCGGCGGCAGGTTCATGAGGACGAGGTGCGCCGCGTCGCGCTGTCGCGCCAGCTCGTACAGCGCCACACCCTGCCGGTCGGTCAGCGGGGCGCTGGTGGCGCGGATCGCCTTGCGGTGCTCGCTGCCGCCCAGGTGGGCGGTCATGGCGCTGCTGGTGGCCCACAGCCCCCACGCGATGCTGGTGGCGGGCAGCCCCTGCTCGCGCCGGTACTCGGCGAGGGCGTCGAGGAACGCGTTCGCCGCCGCGTAGTTGCCCTGCCCCGGCGAGCCGAGGGTGGCCGCCACCGACGAGAACAGCACGAACGCCGACAGGTCCAGGTGCGCGGTGGCCTCGTGCAACACCCAACCCGCGTCCACCTTCGGCGCCAGCACCGTACGCAGAGCGGACTCGTCCAGCGAACCGATGGTCGCGTCCGCGATCACCCCGGCGGTGTGCACCACAGCCGTCAACGGGTGCCCCGGGTCCACCAGTTCCAGCAGCCGGGTCACCTGCGCGGGGTCGGTCACGTCGGCGGTGCCGGCGGTGACGCGGGCGCCCGCGCGGGTCAGCTCGTCGACCAGCTCCCGGTAGTGCTCGGGGCCACGGCGGGAGGCCAGCAGCAGGTGCCGGGCCTGGCCGGTGGCGACGAGGTGCCGGGCGAACACGCCGGCGAGGGCGCCACCGGCGCCGGTGACGAGCACGGTGCCGTCCGGGTCGGCGGGGGCGGGCACCCGCAGGACGACCTTGCCGATGTGGCGGGCCTGACTCATGTGGCGCAGTGCCTGCCGGGCCTGGCGTACGTCCCACGCCCGCAGGGGCAGCGGGCGCAGCGCGCCCCGCGCGAACAGGTCGAGCAGCTCGGTGAGCATCTCCCCGATGCGCCGGTGCCCGGCCTCGTTGAGGTCGAACGCGCGGTAGGTGACGCCCGGATGCCCGGCGGCGACCGTCTCGGGGTCGCGTACGTCGGCCTTGCCCATCTCCACGAACCGGCCGCCGCGCGGCAGCAGCCGCAGCGACGCGTCCACGAAGCCACCGGCGAGGGCGTCGAGCACCACGTCCATCCCGGCGCCGCCGGTGGCCGCGCCGAAGGTCTGCTCGAACTCGATGGTCCGCGACGACGCGATCCGCTCCTCGGCCACCCCGAGTTCCCGCAGCACGCCCCACTTGCCGGGGCTGGCGGTGGCGTACACCGTCGCGCCCCAGTGCCGGGCGAGCTGGATCGCGGCCATGCCGACGCCACCCGCGCCGTTGTGGATCAGCACCGACTCACCGGCCCGCAGGTCGGCCAGGTCCCGCAGCGCGTAGTACGCGGTCAGGAACACCACCGGCACGGAGGCGGCCTGCGCGAAGGACCAACCGGCGGGGATCCTCGCCACGAGGTCGCGGGTGGCGATCACCTCGGGGGCGAAGGCCGGCTCGAACATGCCGAGCACGCGGTCGCCGGGGACCAGGTCGGTCACGCCCGGGCCGACCTCGATCACGACGCCCGCGCCCTCGCTGCCCAGCACGGCCGCCGGATCCGGGTACATGCCCAGCCCGATCAGCACGTCACGGAAGTTCACGCCGGCCGCGCGCACCGCGATGCGCACCTGACCCGCGTCCAGGGCGACGGAGGTGGCGGGCACCATGCCGACACCGTCGAGGGTTCCGGGGCTGACCGCCCCGACCCGCCACAGTCCGTCCGGCGGGACGAGTTCGTCGGCGGCCTGGCCGGCGGGCCGGCCCAGGCGGGGCGTGCGCACCTCGTCGCCGCGTACGGCCACCTGGCCGCCGGTCGGCGAGGGGTTCTCGGCGACGGCGGCGAGCACGGCGAGGGTGGCCGGGGTGAGGTCCCCGTCGACGTCGGCGAGGACGATCCGCCCCGGGTGCTCGGACTGCGCCGAGCGCAGCAGACCCCAGACCGCCGCGCCGGGCAGGTCCCGCACCGCGTCCGCCGGGGTGGCGGCCACCGCCGCGCGGGTCAGCACCACGAGCGTGGTGTCGGCCAGCGCCTCGCTGTCCAGCCAGCGGTGCAGCACGGCCAGGACACGGGCGGTGGCCGTACGGACTTGGTCGGGCAGGTCGCCCTCCGGGGTGCCAGCGGGCACGGGGACCACGAGCGCGCGGGGCGCCTCGACCGTGCCGGCCGCGACCGCCGCGGTCAGCTCGTCGACGGTCGGGAACACCGGCGTGGCGAGGCCCGCCGGGGCGGGTCCGTCGCCGAGCAGCGCCCAGCCGGAGACGTCCCGCGCCGGGGTGACCGCCTCGACCGGCCACGTCACCTCGAACAGCGACCGCTGCGCGGCCTCCGCGCCGGTGGCGTCGGTCATCTCCCGCATGGCGAGCGACTCGACTGACACCACGGGCGCGCCGGACTCGTCGCCGGCCACCAGCCGCACGCGCGAGCCCGCCCGGGTCAGCCGTACCCGCAGCGTCCTGGCGCCGGAGGCGTGCACCTGCACGCCCTCGAACGCGAACGGCACGCGCGGTCCGCCGGAGCGCTCGGCCGTCAGCAGCCCGACGGGGTGCAGGGCGGCGTCCAGCAGCGCCGGGTGCACGGCGAAGCCGGCGGCGTCGTCGGCCGCCTCGTCCGGCAGGGCGACCTCGGCGTACGCCTCGTCGCCGGCGGTCCACAGCCGCCGCAGGCCCCGGAACGCCGGCCCGTAGGCCAGGCCGCGCTCCGCGAGCGCCGGATACCAGCCGGCGAGGTCCACCTCGGTGCCCCCGGCCGGCGGCCAGGAGCCCAGCGTCGGCTCGTCGGTGGCCTGCTCCAGCAGACCGTCGGCGTGCCGCGTCCAGGAGTCCCCGGGGTCGCCGTCGGGCTGCGAGTGCACCGCCACGCTCCGGGTTCCGGAGCCGTCGGCCGCGCCGACGCGCACCTGCACGCGGACCGCGCCCGGGTTCGGCAGCACCAGCGGCGCGGCGACGGTCAGCTCCCGCACCCGGGAGGTGCCGACCTCGTCGCCGGCGCGCACCGCGAGCTCGACCAGGGCCGTGCCCGGCAGCACCACGGCGCCGCCGACCACGTGGTCGGCCAGCCACGGGTGCGTGGACGCCGACAGCCGGCCGGTCAGCACGACCTCGTCGTCGCCGGCGAGGCGCACCGCCGCGCCGAGCAGCCCGTGCCCGGCCGCGCCCAGCCCCGCGCCTGACACGTCGCCGGTGGCGGAGCGGTCCAGCGCCGGCCAGAACCGGGCCCGCTGGAAGGCGTACGTGGGCAGGTCGACAGGGGTGGCGCCGGAGCCGGCGAAGACGCGCGACCAGTCGACGGGCACACCGGCGACGTGCAGCTCGCCGAGGTTGGCCAGCAGCTGCCGCGGCCCGTGCTCGTCGCGGCGCAGCGAGCCCACCACCACGCCGCCGCCGGCCGCCCGGTCGAGCGCGTCCTGCACCGCGATCTTGAGTACGGGGTGCGGGCTGACCTCGACGAAGGTCCGGAAGCCCTGCTCGATCAGCTGGTCCACGACCGGCGCCAGCCGGACTGTTTCCCGCAGGTTGCGGTACCAGTAGTCGGCGTCGAGCCCGGCGGTGTCGATCGGCTCGCCCGTGACGGTGGAGTGGAAGGCCACGGTGCTGGTGCGGGGGTCCACAGTGCCGAACCCGGCGGTCACCTCGTCGCGGATCGGGTCGACGTGGCCGCTGTGCGCCGCGAAGTCGACGGCGACCTGACGGGCGCGGACGTCGCGCTCGGCGCAGTGCGCGAGCAGCTCGGCGACCGACGCCGAGTCGCCCGCGACCACTGTCACGGCGACGCCGTTGAGGGCGGCGACGGAGAGGCTGCCCCGCCACGGCGCGATGAGCCGCTCGGTGTCGGCGGCCGGGAGCGGGACGGAGACCATGCCGCCGCGACCCGCGATCGCCAGCAGGCCGCGGCTGCGCGCCACGACGAGCCGCGCGGCTTCGGCGAGGGTCAACGCGCCGGCGACGCAGGCCGCGGCGAGTTCCCCCTGCGAGTGCCCGACGACGGCGGCCGGTTCCACGCCGCACGAGCGCCAGAGCTGCGCGAGGGACACCATGACGGAGAAGAGCGCGGGCTGGACCACGTCCACCCGGTCCAGGGGTGGCGCGCCGGGCGCCTGCCGCAGCACGTCCTCCAGGGACCAGTCGACCAGCCGGGACAGTTCCTCGGCGCACTCGCCCATCCGCTGCCGGAAGACCGGCGAGGTCTCCATCAGGTCCAGCGCCATCGACGTCCACTGGGAGCCCTGGCCGGGGAAGACGAAGACGACCTTCGACGCGGCGTCCGCGCCCGCCGGGGAGCTGTCGCCGTCGGCGAGGGCGGCCAGGCGGGCGAGCGCGTCGTCCCGGTCGGCGGCCACGACGACCGCCCGGTACGGGTGGTGCGCCCGCTGGGTGGCCAGGGAGAAGCCGAGGTCGCGCGGGTCGAGGCCGGCGTCGCCGGCGAGCCGTTCGCCGAGGCGGGCGGCCTGCGCCCGGAGCGCGCGGGGGCTTCTGCCGGAGACCGGCAGGGGTACGGCGGCGGGCCCGACCAGGCCGGGAACGTGCCCCGCCGGCGCGGGCGTCGCCGGGGCCGGCTCGTCGGGCGCCTGCTCGATGATGGTGTGCGCGTTGGTGCCGCTGATGCCGAACGACGACACGGCGGCCCGGCGCGGCCGGTCGACGGCGGGCCACGGCCGGGCCTCGGTGAGCAGGGCGACGGCCCCGGCGCTCCAGTCGACGTGGGGCGAGGGCTGGTCCACGTGCAGGGTCGGCGGCAGCACGCCGTGCCGAATCGCCAGCACCATCTTGATCACGCCGGCCACCCCGGCCGCCGCCTGGGAGTGGCCGATGTTCGACTTGATCGAGCCGAGCCAGAGCGGCTCGCCGTCGGCGCGGTCCTGCCCGTAGGTGGCCAGCACCGCCTGCGCCTCGATCGGGTCGCCGAGGACGGTGCCGGTGCCGTGCGCCTCGACGGCGTCCACGTCGGCCGGGTCGAGCCGCGCGTTCTCCAGGGCCTGGCGGATGACCCGCTGCTGGGACGGGCCGTTCGGGGCGGTCAGCCCGTTCGACGCGCCGTCGGAGTTGACCGCGGAGCCGCGCAGCACCGCGAGTACCCGGTGGCCGTTGCGTCGGGCGTCGGAGAGGCGCTCCACGAGCAGCATGCCGACGCCCTCGGCCCAGCCGGTGCCGTCCGCGCCGGCGGCGAACGCCTTGCACCGCCCGTCGGGGGCCAGCCCGCCCTGCCGGGAGAACTCGGAGAACATGCCGGGCTGCGCCATGAGTGCCACCCCGCCGGCCAGGGCCATGTCGCACTCGCCGCCGCGCAGCGCCTGGGCGGCGAGGTGCAGCGCCACCAGGGACGAGGAGCAGGCGGTGTCGACAGTGACCGCCGGGCCTTCGAGGCCGAACATGTAGGCGACCCGTCCGGAGGCGACGCTGCCCGCCGTGCCGGTCAGCAGGTGCCCCTCGAGGCCGTCCAGGTCGTCACGTCCGCTGGTGGCGTAGCCGGAGGAGGCGGCGCCGACGAAGACACCGGTGGCGGTGCCGCTGAGGGCGGCGGGGTCGATGCGGGCGTACTCGAAGCTCTCCCAGGCGGTCTCCAGCAGCAGCCGCTGCTGCGGGTCCATGGCGAGGGCCTCGCGGGGGCTGATGTTGAAGAAGCCGGCGTCGAAGTCGGCCGCGTCGTAGAGGAAGCCGCCCTGGTGGGTGACGGTGCCGCCGGCCTGGTCGCCGTCGGTGCCGTACAGCCGGTCGAGGTCCCAGCCGCGGTCGGCCGGGAAGTCGCCGACGGCGTCGGCCCCGGAGGTGACGAGCTGCCACAGCTGCTCGGGGGTGGCGACGCCGCCGGGGTAACGGCAGGCCATGCCGATGATGGCGATCGGCTCGTCGGCGTCGGCGGTGACGACCGTACGGACGGTGGCGCCGGTGCCCGTGGCCGGGCCGAGCTGCGCGAACAGGTGCTCGGCCAGCCGGGCCGGGGTGGGGTGGTCGAAGGCCAGCGTGGCGGTCAGTCGCAGCCCGGTGGCCGCACCGAGGCGGTTGCGTAGTTCCACCGAGGTCAGCGAGTCGAAGCCCAGGTCCTTGAAGGCCCGGGCGGCGGGAACCGACTGCGCCGAGGCGTGCCCCAGCACCGTGGCGGCCTGGCCGCAGACCAGGTCGACGAGCGCCTGGCGGGCATCGGCCTCGGAGAGGCCGTCGAGTCGGTCGCGCCACGACGCGCCGGCGGTCGGCCGGTCGCCGGCGGTACGGCGTCGGCCGCCGCCGCGCAGCAGGTGCCGCATCAGCGGCGGCACACCGCTGGCCTCGCCGGTGACGTGGAGTCGGGCCGCGACGACGACCGGCCGGGCGGCCGGCAGGGCGGCGTCGAAGAGTTCGGCGCCCTCGGCCGGGGAGAGCCGGCTCATCCCGACGCGCCGCAGCCGCTGCTGGTCGTCGCCGTCGAGGTGGGCGGTCATCGTGCTGTCGGTGGCCCACATGCCCCAGGCGATGCTGGTGGCGGGCAGCCCCTGCTCGCGCCGGTACTCGGCGAGGGCGTCGAGGAACGCGTTCGCCGCCGCGTAGTTGCCCTGCCCCGGCGAGCCGAGGGTGGCCGCCACCGACGAGAACAGCACGAACGCCGACAGGTCCAGGTGCGCGGTGGCCTCGTGCAACACCCAACCCGCGTCCACCTTCGGCGCCAGCACCGTACGCAGAGCGGACTCGTCCAGCGAACCGATGGTCGCGTCCGCGATCACCCCGGCGGTGTGCACCACAGCCGTCAACGGGTGCGCCGGGTCGATCCCGGCGACCAGCTCGGTGACCTGGGCGGGGTCGCTGACGTCGACGGCCACGGCGGTGACGTCGGCGCCCGCGTCGGTCAGTTCCCGGAGCAGGGTGGCGTACGCGTCGTCCCGGCCGGGTGCGCGGCGGGAGGCCAGCAGCAGGCGCCGGGCCTGGCCGGTGACGACGAGGTGCCGCGCGAACACGCCGGCCAGGGTTCCGGCCGCGCCGGTGACCAGTACGGTGCCCTCGGGGTCCACGGGCGCGGGGATGCGCAGCACCACCTTGCCGACGTGGCGGGCCTGGCTGACGTGCCGCAGCGCCTGCCGGGCCTGACGCACGTCCCACGCCCGTACGGGCAGCGGGCGCAGCGCGCCCCGCGCGAACAGGTCGAGCAGCTCGGTGAGCATCTCCCCGATACGGGTGCTGCCCGCCTCGTTGAGGTCGAACGCGCGGTAGGTGACGCCCGGGTGCCCGGCGGCGACCGTCTCGGGGTCGCGTACGTCGGCCTTGCCCATCTCCACGAACCGGCCGCCGCGCGGCAGCAGCCGCAGCGACGCGTCCACGAACTCACCGGCCAACGCGTCGAGCACCACGTCGACGCCGGCACCGCCGGTGGCCGCGCCGAAGGTCTGCTCGAACTCGACGGTCCGCGACGACGCGATCCGCTCCTCGGCCACCCCGAGTTCCCGCAGCACGCCCCACTTCCCGGGGCTCGCCGTCGCGTGGACGGTGGCGCCGAGGTGGTGGGCGAGCTGGATCGCGGCCATCCCGACGCCACCCGCGCCGTTGTGGATCAGCACCGACTCACCGGCCCGCAGCCCGGCGAGGTCCCGCAGCGCGTAGTACGCGGTCAGGAAGACCAGCGGAACCGACGCGGCCTGGGTGAAGGACCAGTCGGCGGGCATCCTGGCGATCCGCTGCCGGTGTGCCACCGCCTGCGGGCTGAAGCCGAGTTCGAACATGCCGAGCACGCGGTCGCCGGGAGCCAGGTCGGTCACGCCCGGGCCGACCTCGATCACGACGCCCGCGCCCTCGCTGCCCAGCACGGCCGCCGGATCCGGGTACATGCCCAGCCCGATCAGCACGTCACGGAAGTTCACGCCGGCCGCGCGCACCGCGATGCGCACCTGGTCCTCGCCCAGCTCGGCGGGCGCGGCCGGCACCGGCGCGATCCCGTCCAGGGTGCCGCCGGTGACGGGGGCGAGGTGCCACGGGCCGGGCGGCGGCGTCAGCTCGTCGCCCGCGGGTCGCGCCAGCCTCGGCACGAGGGTCCGCTCGCCACGCACCGCGAGCTGGCCGCCGGAGACCGACGGGTCGACCGCCGCCCCGGCCAGCACGGCGAGGGTCGCGGCGGTCAGCTCGCCGTCGATGTCGGCGAGGACGATCCGCCCCGGGTGCTCGGACTGCGCCGAGCGCAGCAGGCCCCAGACGGCCGCGGCGGCCAGGTCGCCGACCCGGTCGTCGTCCGCGGCGGCCACCGCGCCGCGGGTCACCACCACGAGCTTCGACTCCGCCAGCGCGTCGGCGGCGAGCCAGGCGCGCAGCACGTCCAGGACGGAGCCGGTGAGCGTCCGTACGGCCTCCGGCACGGCGACGCCGGGGTCGCCGGTCGGCACCGGCAGCAGCACCTGCCGGGCCGTGGTGCCGGCCGCCGCCAGGGTCGCCACGTCCGCGAAGACCGGCAGCTCCGCCAGCGCGGCCGGGACGGCACCGCCCAGCGCCGCCCAGCCCGCGAGGTCGTCCACGCCGTCGATCTGCTCCGCCTGCCAGGTCACCTCGTACAGCGAGCGGGCGGCGGCGCCCCGGGTCGCCGTCGCGGTCATCTCCCGCAGCACCAGCGAGTCCACCGACACCACCGGCGCGTTCGAGCCGTCGCAGGCGACCAGCCGCACCCCGGAGCCGTCCCGGGTCAGCCGCACCCGCAGCGTCCGGGCGCCCGAGGCGTGCACCTGCACGCCCTCGAACGCGAACGGCACGCGCGGGCCGCCCGTGGCCTCGGCCGCGAGCAGCAGCGCCACCGGGTGCAGCGCGGCGTCCAGCAGCGCCGGGTGCACCCCGAACGCGCCCGCCTCGCCGGCCGTCCCGTCCGGCAGCGCCACCTCGGCGTACGCCTCGCCGTCGGCCGTCCAGGCCCGCCGTACGCCCTGGAACACCGGCCCGTACGACAGGCCGTGCTCCGCCAGTGCCGGATACCAGCCGGTCAGGTCCACCTCGGTCGCGCCCGCCGGCGGCCACTCGCCGAGGCCCGGCTCGTCGGTCGACACCGGTTCGAGCAGGCCGTCGGCGTGCCGCACCCACTCGGTCTCGTCGTCCTCGGGCTGGGAGTACACGGACACCGTCCGCACGGCGGCTTCGTCGGCCGCGCCGACGCGCACCTGGACGCGTACCGCGCCGGACGCGGGCAGCACCAGCGGCGCCGCCACGGTCAGCTCCCGTACCCGCGACGCGCCGACCTCGTCGCCGGCGCGGACCGCCAGCTCCACCAGGGCGGTGCCCGGCACCACCACGGCGCCGGCGATCACGTGGTCGGCCAGCCACTGGTGCGTCGACGTCGACAGCCGGCCGGTCAGCACCACCTCGTCGTCGCCGGCGAGCCGCACCGCCGCGCCGAGCAGCGGGTGCCCCGCGACGCCGAGGCCGGCGCCCGACACGTCGCCGACCCGCCACGGCAGCACCTCGGGCCAGAACCGCTCCCGCTGGAAGGCGTACGTGGGCAGGTCGACCCGGGCGGCGCCGGTGTCGGCGAACCACTCCCGCCAGGACACCGGCACCCCGTGCACGTGCAGCTCGGCGAGGGCGTGCAGCAGCGCCTGCGCCTCGGGCCGGTCCGGGCGCTGGGCGGCGACGGCGAGCACGTCGTCGCCGGGCAGCGCGTCGGCCGTCATCGCGGTCAGTACGCTCCGCGGCCCGACCTCCAGGAACGTGTCGACCCCGGCGTCGCGCAGCGCGGCGAGCCCGTCGGCGTAGCGGACCGCCTCGCGGACGTGGCGAACCCAGTAGTCCGGGGTGCGGATCTCGTCGGCGTCGGCGAGCGCACCTGTCACGTTCGACACCATCGGCAGCGTGGGCGCGGCGAAGGTCAGCCGCTCGACGATGCCGCGGAAGCGCTCCAGCACCGGCGCCATCAGCGGGCTGTGGAACGCGTGGCTGACGGTCAGCCGGCGGGTACGCGCGCCCCGGTCCCGCCAGACGCGCTCGACCTCGTCGAGGGCGTCGACGGCGCCGGAGACCACGACGGAGGCCGGGCCGTTGACGGCGGCGATGCCGACCCGGTCGGTCAGCCCGGCGATCGACTCCGCCACGGCCGCCTCGTCGGCGGCCACGGCGAGCATGCCCCCGCCGGACGGCAGCGCCTGCATCAGCCGGCCCCGCGCCGCCACCAGCAGGCAGGCGTCCTGGAGCGACAGCACCCCGGCCACGTGCGCGGCGGCGATCTCCCCGATCGAGTGCCCGCCCACATAGTCCGGCGCGACGCCCATCGACTCGACCAGCCGGAACAGCGCCACCTCGACGGCGAAGAGTCCGGCCTGGGTGAACGCGGTCTGGTCCAGCAGCTCCGCCTCGGCGGAGCCCTCCGGTGCGAACAGCACCTCCTTGAGCGGGCGCGGCAGAACCCGGTCGAGGTGCCCGCACGCCTCGTCGAGGGCGGCGGCGAAGACGGGGAACTCGGCGTACAGCTCACGGCCCATGCCGGCGCGCTGCGCGCCCTGGCCGGAGAAGAGCACCGCCAGCGGACCCCGGTCCCCGGCCTGGCCGGCGACCACGATGCCCGACGGCTCGCCGGCCGCCAGGGACCGCAGGCCCGCCAGCAGACCCGTGCGGTCCTCGGCGAGCAGCACCGCGCGCCGGTCGAGCGTCGTGCGGGCCACCGTCGAGGAGAAGGCCACGTCGAGCGGGCGCTGTCGCTCGTCGCCGGTCAGCCGGCGGACCCACCGGTCGGCCTGGGCGGCGAGCGCGGGCGGCTGCGCGGCGGAGAGCAGCACGGGCACGACGGTGGGACGACGGGACCAGGTGGCGTCGTCGCCGGCCGGGTCGGGGGCCGGCGCCTGCTCCAGAATCAGGTGGGCGTTCGTGCCGCTCATGCCGAAGGACGACACGGCGGCCCTGCGGACGTGCTCGCCGCCGGCCCACGGGCGCGCCTCGTCGAGCAGGGCCACCGCGCCGGTCGACCAGTCGATGTGCGGTGAGGGCCGGTCCACGTGCAGGGTGGGCGGCAGCACGCCGTGCCGCATCGCCATCACCATCTTGATGACGCCGCCGGCGCCGGCCGCGGCCTGGGGGTGGCCGATGTTCGACTTCAGCGAGCCCAGCCACAGCGGGCGGTCGGCGGTGCGGCTCTGCCCGTACGTGGCCAGCAGCGCCTGTGCCTCGATCGGGTCGCCGAGCCGGGTGCCCGTGCCGTGCGCCTCGACGGCGTCCACGTCGGACGGGCTGAGCCGGGCGTTCTCCAGCGCCTGCCGGATGACCCGCTGCTGCGAGGGGCCGTTGGGGGCGGTCAGTCCGCTGCTGGCGCCGTCCTGGTTGACGGCGCTGCCCCGGATCACCGCCAGGACGGGGTGCCCGTTGCGCCGGGCGTCGGAGAGCTTCTCGACGAGCAGCATGGCGACGCCCTCGGACCAGCCGGTCCCGTCGGCGTCGGCGGAGAACGCCTTGCACCGCCCGTCGGAGGCGAGCCCCCGCTGGCGGGAGAACTCGACGAACGCACCCGGCGTGGCCAGCACTGTGACGCCGCCGGCCACGGCGAGGGAGCACTCGCCGTCGCGCAGGGCCTGACCGGCGAGGTGCAGGGCGACCAGCGACGAGGAGCAGGCGGTGTCGATGGTGACGGCCGGCCCCTCCAGCCCGAAGGAGTACGCCAGCCGGCCGGACATGACGCTCGCGGCGGTGCCGGTGAGGACGTAGCCCTCCGTGCCCTCGGGCAGTTGCCGCAGCACGGACGTGTAGTCCTGCCCCGCGGTGCCGACGAACACCCCCGTGCGGCTGCCCCGCACCGACGCGGCGTCGATGCCGGCCCGCTCGAAGACCTCCCAGGTCACCTCGAGCAGGAGTCGCTGCTGCGGGTCCATGGCCAGCGCCTCGCGCGGCGAGATCCCGAACAGGGTCGGGTCGAACAGGCCGGCGTCGCGCAGGAAGCCGCCCCGGTTGCTGTACGTGGTGCCGGGGTGGTCGGGGTCGGGGTCGTAGAGCCCGTCGAGGTCCCAGCCCCGGTCGTCGGGGAACGTGCCGGTGGCGTCCACCCCGCCGGCGACGAGGTCCCAGAGGTCCTCCGGTGAGGCGACGCCGCCGGGGAAACGGCAAGCCATGCCGACGATCGCGATCGGCTCGGCGTCCTCGTCCTCCAGCTCGGTCAGGCGCCGACGCGCCAGGCGGAGCTCGGAGGTCACCCACTTCAGGTGTTCGAGGAGCTTGTCTTCGTCCGCCATGACCCACCCGCCCAGAGCTTGCTATCGATCGGAATCTGCCGATTCGTTGACCACACCACCGCCGACGGCCGGCTTCGTGCACAGGTGGGCGGAGACGCGGCCGTTCGGCTCACGGACCCCACACCTGTTCCTGATTCCGGTTGTCGTGCCTGCTCAGGCGCCCGCCACGCCGGACAGGTCCGCCGACACATGCCCGCCACCGTGACTGGACGGTACTGAGCGCCAAAGGCCCGCCCAACCCCTAGAGAACCCCTGATCGACCGGCCCGCGAGCGGCGTCGCGGCAGGCCCGGCGAGCGGCGGTGACCAGCGCCGCGAGGGCCGCTCAGGCGGGCTGTCCGGCGGCCGACGGCAGGATGCGGCGCAGTCGGCCGGGAGGCGTCGAGCGGCGGCGCCACTCCCGTGGGTAGCCGACCGAGACCTCTTCGAACCGGACCCCGTCGTACCAGGTGGTGCGCGGGATGTACAGGTGGCCGTAGACGGCGACGCGGGCGTCGAAGCGGACGTGCCAGTCGGCCGTGGCCTCGGTGCCGCACCACTGGGCGAACTCGGGGTACCGCAGGATCCGGGTGGGCTCGCGCACGAGCGGGAAGTGGTTGACCAGGACGGTGGGCAGCCCGCCGCGCTCGGCGGTCAGCCGCCGCTCCGTCAGGGCCAGCCGCGCCCGGCACCAGGCGTCCCGCGTCGGGTACGGGTCCGGATGCAGCAGGATCTCGTCGGTGCAGACCACGCCGACCTCGTGGGCCCGTGCCAGGGCCTGCTCCTTCGTGTACGTCCCCGGGGGCCGGAAGGTGTAGTCGTAGAGCAGGAACAGCGGCGCGATCAGGACCGGGTCGTCGCCCTGCTGGTCCCAGACGGGGTACGGGTCCTCCGGGGTGATGACCCCGAGCCCCCGGCACAGTTGCACCAGGTGCTGGTAGCGCGCGTCCCCCCGCAGCTGGATCGGGTCCTCGCGGGGAGTCCACAGCTCGTGGTTGCCGGGGGCCCAGATGACCTTGGCGAAGCGGCGGCTGAGGAGTCCCAGCGCCCACTCGATGTCGCCGACGAACTCCCCGACGTCGCCGGCGACGACGAGCCAGTCGCCGTCGCGCTCCGGCTGCAGCCGCTCGACGATGGCCTTGTTCTCCGCGTGCACCACGTGCAGGTCACTGATGGCGAGCAGTTGAGGCAAGCCGGATCCGGCCATGCGGACCTCCCGTCCATCCGGGGTACCGCACGCACCCACATCCGTACCGCTCGGCTGCCGGTGGGCAGGGCGAGACGGCCTGGCGTGCTCCGACCCTACGGAGCCGGGCCCGCACCGGCACACCCCTAGACGGGATACGTGGACCCCTAGGCAGCCGCGCCTGCCCGACGGCGCCGGTCAGGCGTCCGGCGCCGTCGGGTGTCCCTCTCCCCGGCCCGTCCCGCCCGGGGTCGGGCAGTGTCCGCTCAGGACTTGCCGAACTCCCGCTGGATGATGTCGAAGAGCTCGTCCCGGCTGGCCGACTCCAACTCCTCTGCGGCGGCCGGCGCCGGTGCGGTGGCGGCGGGTCGGCCCCGCCACCGGGTCAGCAGGTCCTCCAGCCGACCGACGACCGCGTCGTCGACCTGGTCGCCCGGCAGCCCGCCGAGGAGCTTGTCGAGGCGTTCGATCTCGGCCACGATCGGCAACGCCGGCTGCTCGGGCGCCAACTCGGCCCGCAGGTGACCGGCGAGCGCGTTCGGGGTGGGATGGTCGAAGACGAGGGTGGCGGGCAGTCCGATGCCCGTTGCGGCGGTCAGCCGGTTGCGCAGCTCGACTGCGGTGAGCGAGTCGAAGCCCAGTTCGAGGAAGCCGCGGGCGGGCCTGATCCCGCTCGGCGTGGCGTGTCCCAGCACCGCCGCGGCGGTGCCGCGGACCAGGTCGAGCAGGATGCGGTCGCGCTCCGACCCGGAGGCGGCGGCGAGCCGCTCGCGCAGCGCCGACGCCGCGCCGCGGTCCTCGCCCTTCGGCGCCTCCTCGGCCTGTGCGGGCTGTGCTTCGGGGATGTCGGTGAACAGACGCGACGGACGCAACGCCGTGAACGACGGCACAAACCGATCCCACCGCACATCCGCCACCACCACCTGCCCCTC